>NZ_CP049366.1:0-304404 GCF_014058425.1 Companilactobacillus pabuli | reverse complement strand
TTTCTGCTTCGTTTGCGCCGATAACTCTTGTGCGCTGTATATCTTCTCTTTTGTGGCAATTGATCTATCCCTTTTAAGTTTATTAACTCTAATTATAGCCGATAACTTTGAACTTTTTATGATTTGAAAAAGAATTTTAAAAATGTCTTAGACTATCGAGTTTTAAGCCTTGCCATTTTGTATACACGATCCACAATATCAAAGCTACAACTTCTAAAATAGCGCAGAACAAGAAGATACTTTTATAACCTAATCCTGTGGCAATCACAGCCGCAAGCATTGGACCAAAAACATTCCCAAACGACTGTGCGGATTGATTATAACTGAAAATCCGTCCAAATATTTGTTTCGGTACATTTTGTACAGTTAGAACCTGAATCGATGGGATTAAAGCTGCATCAGAAATCCCCAAAATAAATCTCAAAGCAACTAATTCCCAAACATTTTGTACCCAACTAGTCAAAACTAAACTAACGATAGCTAAGAGCAAAAAAAGTATCATACTTTTTAAAGCCCCCATCTTATCAATCAGAGAACCGACAATTCCAGCCATTAAAATTGTTGCCAAACCTGGAGCAGCTGACACGATACCAGTGATGAGAACCAGATTAGAGCTGTTAGAATCAAGCTCTCGGACTAATAAACTAATCATCGGTATAATTGCATTAGTCGTCGCTTGAATGGCTAAGAGCGAGTAAAACAAGGCTAAAAAGAATGGCCAACCAATTTTCTTCATTAAAGGTAGAACCGGCTGTAACTTTTCTTTCGTAATTGGTACAAAATTTTCTTCAACACCGAATAACGTTGTTAAAAAAACCAATCCCATTAAAAAACTCGTTAAAAAGAACGCCCCTCGATAGCCAACTGCTGTTGCTAAAAAACTACCTAGCAAAGGACCTATCAAGGTTCCTGTGATACTGCCAGTTACCAATTTGCTCATTACTCGACCTTGCATGCCCTGTAGTGCAGAAACTGACATCAAAGCATTAGCATTATTGATATACCCTGAGAAAGCTCCTTGTAATGCTCGAAAGAATAATAAAAACCACACATTCGGCGACAAACCAATCATAAAAATCGTTATCGTCATTACCCCAGAGGCCCTGAGACACATCAATTTTCGACCTTTTAGATCAGCTAATCGCCCCCAGAGTGGTGAAACGAAAGCCTTCATTAAATAAGTCAGAGAAAAAGCCGCTGCTCCTAAAAAATTCAGTTGCGTTTGAGTAAAATCACCTAACGTATCAATAAATAAGACAACAAAAGGCAATGTCATCGCATTGCCCATATCAGTAATAAAACTACCAAACCATAAAATTTTAAAATTCTTTTGCCAAGCTTTTTGCATATCGACCCCCACAATGTTGAGTCTTAAGCATAAACTACTAATGTTTAGTTACTGTAAAGTTTATGTAAATTATCGTAGGAGGCAAAAAAAAGAGCATTAAAAAAAGCCAACTCATACGAGTTGACTTTTGCTCAAAGTTTATTAATTAGTCCTTAACAACGTTTGAAGCTTGTGGGCCACGATCTGAATCTTCGATATCGAAAGTTACAGATTGACCTTCTTCAAGTGTCTTGTAACCGTCACCTTGGATTGCTGAGAAGTGAACAAATACGTCACTACCATCTTCGCGTGTAATAAAACCATAGCCTTTTTCTGCGTTAAACCATTTAACTGTTCCGTGTTCCATCAGACTATTCCTCCTGATAACTAAATATTTTTTGTGCATTATTTCGTGGTACATCATGGAAGAAAGTCTAAAATACGAAACATTCAAACCATTCGAACCATTCACCATTCAAAAATACAACTATTATATTAACATGTTTGACCAATTATTACAATGAACTTAGAGTAAAGTTTCGTTTACAAATACTTAAATTTCAACATCTTTGACATAAGGAATTGAATTCTGAGCACCTTGAGTTTGAACTGTAATAGAAGATGCTTTACTAGCAAATTTCATCGCTTCCTCGATATTACTTAAATCTGGATCTAACTTAGAAGCTAGATATCCGATAAATGTATCACCGGCAGCTGTTGTATCAACAGTGTTAACTTTATAGGCATTAACGAAACCACTCTTTTCAGATTGTGAATAAAATGATCCATTAGCACCGACGGTTATTATAACATTCTTTACACCCATTGCGTGCATTTTTTTTGCAGCCTGAGCCATTGAAGGTTCATCAACAACTTCAATTCCTGTGATTGCCTGAGCTTCTGTTTCGTTAGGAACAATGATATCAGTGAGTTTCAACAACTCTTCGGGAATATTTTGTTTAGCTGGAGCAGGATTTAAAATAGTTAAAACATTATTTTCTTTAGCAATTTTAAAAGCTTCCGTTGATGCTTCAAGTGGTGTTTCAAACTCAGTAATCAAGCAATCAGCTGATTTGATTGTTTCAGAAGCATTTCTAATATCTTCGACTGTAATTGTCTGGTTAGCTCCACCGTAAATTAAAATACTATTTTGACCATTGTCATCTAATAAAATATAAGCTTTACCAGTACCTGCTACATTATCTTCAGTAACATTTTGGATATTTAAACCATCCGACTTAAAAGTATCAATCATAAAATCAGCCGCATGATCTTTTCCAATCTTAGCGATAAATGATGTCTCTGCCCCTGCACGAACGGCCGCAATCGCTTGATTAGCACCTTTTCCACCGCCAGCAATGGAACGACCGTGCATTGCCATTGTTTCACCAGGTAAAGGTAAACGAGCAATATTTAAAATAGTATCTATATTAATTGAACCTAATACAACAATTTTCTTCATATTAAAACCTCTCTAAAAGACAACTCCACTTTCAAGTAAGATATTTGAATATGGTGTTTCCTCTCCTGTTCGAATGAACGCTTTAGTGTCGCTCAAGTCTTTCTTCATTTCTTCATGAGGAATAAACTCAATTGGTGTATCGCCGATAGCTTTTTTCACAGCAGCCAATTGTTCTGGATTTTGAACTTTGATTTCTTCGGCCAAATAAACTTTTTGTACCTCTAATTCACTCAAGACATTTTCTAGGACTTGCATGAAACTAGGTAAGCCTGCTTCAACTGCCAAATCGATTTTTTCAGTATCTGCTGGAACTGGCATCCCGGCATCACCAATTCCAATCGTGTCAAAATGGCCCATTTGAGCGATGACACGTGAAATATTAGAGTTGATTACTCTTGTTTTTTTCATGAAATTTTCACCTTTTCTGTAATCGTTTGCAAAATTAATCTTAACATGCACAATTATCTACGTAAATATTTTATCAATATGACATATCTAGTAGCAAGTATAGATTTTTTGTTGCTAGAAAACCGAAATGAATATATCCTAGTAAAAGATACTTCGAGAGGACACACTATGACAAGAACAGCTAAACTAAGTTTTTATTTCATCATTTTCATTATCTTCGGTCTGATTGGCCTGTGGATGCCACTACTTGGCGATGACTTGCATTGGGGTACTTACTTCGGTAGCAACTATTTCCCTCAAGGCATCTTCCTAAAATACGATGGACGTTATTTAGGAGATTTACTAGTTATTTCTATTACTAAGATCAAGCCACTGTCATTTATCGCTTATGGAACTTTCATGACTTTGATCGTCTTTTTAGTTCAAAAAATCAGAGATCAGATCAAAACACCTAAATCTTTAGGATTAGTTTCTTCATCTTTAATGACAATTGCCATCTTAATAACTCCAAAAGTTATTTTTAAACAAATTCTAGGTTGGCACGCAGGATTTGCCAACTATGTACCATCAGTTGTTTTTCCATTATTCATGCTTTACTTAGTCTTAAAAAATTACGACAAAGAGATTCATTATTATCGAACCGTAGTTATTTTAATTTTTCTAGCTTCAATTATGGCTCAATTTTTTGCCGAACATGTAACGCTTTTAAACTGTTTTAATAGTGTTTTAGTTTGGATTTTCTTGAGAAAACACTTTGGAACTGAATTCAAAAAAATCCTCAATTGGATTCTTTTAGGAAATATTATCGGTGCCTTTTTCATGTTTATCAACGGTGCCTACTTAAAGATTTTATTTGGAAAAGATTCTTATCGTTCAGTTTCTGGTTCAGCCAATTCTGACACGATGTTCAACTATTTAAAAACGCAATTTACACCCAAAACTCTGATTACTGTTGGAATTCTACTATTATTATTCAGTATCATCGTTATCTTGTATTCTTACAAAATGAGAAACATCAAATTAAGAATCGCTAACCTTTTTCTACTAGTATCCGGGTTCGTTGTTATTGCACCATTTTTGGTCGTTTCACCTTTTGGTTCCAGATGTATGTTTGCAACTTATGCGCTCTTCTCTACTATAGTAGTAATCAATATTGATTTACTGACTGATGCTTATGAGAAGTACATTTTCCCAGTCTTTGCCTTGATTGCTTTAGTATTGGGTGCACGAATGGATTTAATTGCCAGAAATTATGGTAAAACCTTTGATATGCAAATTGAATATTCAGAATACCAAAATACTATTGATAGTAAGAATCAGTACTATTTGCAATATCAGGATACTCACTATATTTGGCTAACAACTCTGATTCAAGATGATCCTAATTTTGCCGAGCTATATGTCAAAAACAATAATAGAAATAAAATTCCTATCAACTATTACGATTGGGTCGATGTTCAAGATCAACTTCAGAATAAGCATTTTGCCAATCGCGACGATTATATGAAAGCTTTCAACAAAGGTATTTTAGAGAAAGTTAAATTAATTCAACAAAAACAACAAAAGTAATAACAAAAAAGCCTCTACATCAATTTGTAGAGGTTATTTTGTTGCCCTTATTTAACTTGAACCACATCTAAAGTATCGGCTGGAATCCATTCATCGGTGGCGACACGATACATTTTGACGTTATCGATTTTGGCATAACTATCAGTTCTCCAACTAGTTTTAGTTGGTAAACTTTTATCTAGGTCTGGACCTTGTGAATCGTAAAGTTCAGCAGGTTTTGTAAGGTTAACGTCCGTTTTGGCATTAATTGGAATATATGGAACACCGCTATCGACTGAGACAAATTCATTGGTTGCTACTTGATAAAAGTCGTTATCGTCGATTGAAACGATTCTGTTGAATTTCCAACCGGTATTTGGTCCCAATTCTCTAGTTAATAATTGGCCATCGCTATTAATCAAATTAGCAACTTCATTGTAGATTCTGACGTAACCTAATTTATCAGTTTCTACAATATCAAAATCATCAGCACAAACCCATTTGTTACCGATTTGGTAATATTCTTGACCATTGATCATCGCAGTGGCTGAAATCGTAATTTCACTACCATTTACTACAAGGTCTTTGCCAGTTTCAGCACCAGTTAAGTCATGCAATGAAACTGTCCCGACGACTTTTGGAATAATGGTAATTGGTGTAGCTAATGTATTTACCGTTGTAGGATTTACTTCATCATTACTTGCACTAACAGGTACCGGATTTTCCTTATAGCTTAATTTGATAACTTGTGGTGCTTGTTCATATTTACCTTGCAAACTAGTAGTTGGGCTCAATAAGGTATAACCGTTTAGACTAGCTTCTTTAGTTAAATCAAAACTATCGCCGATCAAATTGCCATTGACTGTTTTAGTTAGAGGAACACCATTTGACATGATTGGATTGCCATTTTGATCAACATATTCGATAGTAACGTTAGGATGATCTTGCCAAATTAATGGTTGAGAATGCATGGTTGCAGTAAGAAGTGGACTATAAAATCCTTGCGGTTTATTTTCATCAGGTGAAAGGAATGGATAGCCGTATATTAACATATTGAGACTTGTATCGGGATTATCAAGTTCATATGTGTTATTGCCCAAACTTTTAACTGGATAGAATGTTGGATCAGGAACATTGTAAGTCCTGAAGTCATTAGGGTTCTCGAACTCAAGTCCGTAATCATTATAGATAGGATCAGCTTTGAAAATAAGTGGTTGCCCCTTGACACCATATACTGGAGTTGGATCATATTTCATACCATTTGTTTCAAATGTTGCCACCGTATAATTATCAGTCAAAATATCTTTGAGGGGAGAATAATCATCAATCGTAGAATTCATAAAATAAATATCCCCCAAGAAACCTCTTACACCTTGAGGTGATTCTTTCTTTGAGTTTTGTTCAATCCATGGTGCAACTGTCTTTAGCTCATCGTTAGTCAATCCATTAAATGGCTCATCTCCACTCAGTGATAGTTGATTATCAATACTATTAGTAGGAGTTATAACTTCATTAAGCATATCGTGACATATTGCCATTGTTAGTTTTGGAATCTGACTAATATTTATTTCTTTCATAGTCCCGTCACTATAATTACCAAATAAATTCAATTCGGATAATTTCAAGCCATAAAGTGGGGCCAAACTTGGATTAGCTTTGGCATCCGAGGCTAAAGTTCCTGTAAAGCTAACAATATTATTAGGCAATAGCTGTAGATATTGCATCCCATCTAAGCTTTCAATTGGTGTAACATCTTTTGATGACATTTCACCTTTTCCAAGTCCGTTAGAAATCACTGTACCATCGATATTCAAAATTGCCCCTTTAAAATTCTTAATATCACCGACAGTAATATTATCAGTGGACTTTAAACCCAAGCCTTGTTTTACTAGGCCAGCCAAATATGAATCAGCAAACTTAACTACTGTTGTATCAGTTAAGTTATCAGGTAAAGCATATGAATTAGTATCATTAGTAATATTGGTTTGACCTACGACTGGTTTATCTGGTATGGCTAAATTAGAATATATATCAGTTTTGTCGTCCAAATATATTCCTTTCATTGAAGCATTCGAAAGATCAATACTAACGCCATTCATATCCTGGACAACAGTTTCATTCGAATCATTATCTGTTGCGGTTGAACTTGTATTTGTACTGCTATTGTCAGAATTTGTATTTGTTGCAGTTTGATCTGTCGTAGAACTCGCATTTACATCATTAGTTGAGGATTCTGAAGTTGAATTAGTGGCTACTGCAGTAGAACTCTGATTCAATGAATTACCTTTCAACGAACTATCAGATGAATCATTCGACGAATTATCGTTTGTACTAGTTGTAGCTGTCGAATCTCCCTGACTTTTGGCAGTACTATTTGAAGGATCATTTACTGATGATACAGCTGTTTGTCCCTTAGTTGTATCATCATCAGTGGCTACATTAGTTTTGGTAGCTGTTGGCACTACCTTTGTTGCTGGAGCTAACGTAGTTGTTTGATTGTTAGTTATTTGATTATTAGTCGTTGTATCAGCCTTAACTGTTTGTCCTGACAAAACCGTTAGTACTAATGCCGAAACGATTGTGGCACCCAAATATACACATTTTTTATTCGTTAACATATATCATTACTCTTTTCTTAATTCCCTTATTCATAATCGATATTAATGTGCATTTTTGAAGCGTTCCAATAAAAGGTCGTCATAATTTATTAAAAAAATTATCCTATATTTAAAACACATACTCTCTCTAGAGCCCATTCTTTTCCATACAATATGTAATAACAAAACAACCTCCACAATTTAATGTAGAGGTTATTTCTTTAAGCTAAAACATATTCATTTGTAGCAACCCGATAATATTCTCGACCATTGATAGTAGCAAGTTGATCGGTCTTCCAAGATGTTCCAGGTGCTAGAGTTTTACCAATCAATTTACCTGTATGATCATAGAGTGGAATTTCTCCTTTAGTTGTATAAGTAGAAGAGATTGGTTGATAAGTTGTCAATGAACTGGCTGGAATCCATTCATCAGTGGCGACACGATACATCTTTTCACCGTTGATTGTGGCATAGCTGTCAGTTCTCCAACTAGTATTAGCTGGCAAAGTTGTTCCGATGCTTTCGCCTTTAGAATTATAAATTGGTGTCGAACTAGTAATTCCAACTGAAGTAGTTTCTGGCACTGCTGTATATGGAATACCACTCTTTACAGGTACAAATTCATTTGTAGCTACTTGATAGTAATCATTACCGTCAATTTTTACTATCTTACTGTATTTCCAACCGGAACTTGGGGATACGACTCTACCGATTTCTTTACCAGAACTATCAACTAGGTCAACAGTATTGTTAAAGGTTCTGACTGTACCAGGTTTAGAAAATTCAGCGTCAGTAAATGAACTGGCTTCGACCCATTGACCATAACCTACTTGATAGAATTTTTGACCATTAATAGTTGTCGTTGCTTTGACTCCTAAGCTAGCTAAGAGTTCATTTTCTCCTGTTTGAGGGCCCGACAAAGAGTTAACTGTTATAGGAATTCTTGATTGTACTTCATCATCAGAAGTTGGCGGAGTTGTTGGTGCTGATGGAGTTGTCGTTGAACCAGAACCAGTTGTTCCAGTATAAGTTGACTTAGGAATGGCTTTGTATGTCAAAGTTATTGTTTGTGGATCTTGCGTATATTTACCTTGTAATGTTGGTGTTGGAGTCTCCAAAGTATATCCATCAACTGCAGTATCGCCACTCAAATCAAAACTGTCACCAATCGTTGTTCCAGTAACAGTTTTAGTTAATGGTTGTCCGTTGGCATTCAAAATTGGTGTCCCATCACTATTAGTATATTTGATCTCAACACTAGGACCAGTTTGCCATACGACTGGTTGAGCATGAATCATATTGTTAATCCATTGAGTAGTGCCATATTGTTTGACTAGTACCCCACCAAGATTGTAAGTAGGATTATATTTAGGATCAAACCCAGAATCACCGTAAACTAATTCATCATAAGAACTAGTTGGATTTTGAATTACATAAGTGTCATTTCCTTTAGCAGTCAAATCACCATAGGCTGGACTAGCAGTATTCATAGTGAAGCCATAGTTTGAAGAAACATCCTCGCCATCAAGTCCTTTGACTGGTGTTGAAGTAAATTGCATTGGTTGACCGACGACACCATAAACGGTAGTTGGATCGTAGACACCACCAGTAGTATTGATACTGAAGTGAGTATTTCTATTGATGCCACCTAATGGTGAAAAATCACTGATAGTGTTGCCATTCATAACTAAGCTACCACCAGTTGAATCGTTAGAAAATTGAATAACCCAAGGTGCCAAAGTCTTCAACTCATCATTAGTAATACCATTGAATCCATCATCCCCGGCAAAATAAGCACTGCCAATTGGTGTTTCCAATTTAGCGATTTGGCTGACATTGATTTCCTTCTTGGAGTTGTCGCTATAGTTACCAATCAATTCCAATTGGTTGAGTTTGATACCATACATAGGTTCCAAACTTGGATTGGCATTGGCATCTGAACCCAATCTACCAGTAAAACTAATTGTATCGTGTGGCAATAATTGCAAATATTGCATCCCATCCAAACTTTCAATAGGAACGTAATCAGCTTGAGCTACATAACTAGTACCAGTAGTCTTAGCTAAATATTGACCTTCATCCAATGTCAAAGTAACGGTCAATGGTTGATAATTCTTGATATCTCCGACTGTAATCGGATCAGTAGACTTCAATCCTAAGGCTTGTCTTACCATCCCAGCCAAAGTAGCATCTGAAAAATCAACTACTGTACTATCAGTCAAATTGGCTGGTAACTTATAACCGCCAGTATCAGCCGTAACGTTAGTTTGACCGCCAGGTAATGCTGTTGGAACGCTTACTGGCAAACTTGAAGCTGGTAAAGTTGCTCCTGCAGTACTACCAGAAGCACTAGAACTTGTCGTACTTGTACCTGTAGTAGTTGTTGAAGAAGTTCCAGTTGTTGAACTCGTTGTAGGATTTGTTGTCGAAGTTGTTGGTGTACTTGTAGTAGTTGTACTTGGTGTGGTAGTCGTGCCACTAGTTGTGCTAGTTGAAGCAGTCGTACCAGTCGTATTTGTTGTTGAAACAGACGATGTTGAAGTCGTTGGCGTTGTTGTTGGTGCGGTTGTGGCAGTAGACGTTGTTGCCGGAGTAGTAGTTGAACTAGATGTTGTTGGCGTTTCACTTGTCGTACCTGAAGTTGTTGAACCTGAAGTTGTTGAACCTGTCGTTGAACCCATTGTTGAAGTCGTCGGTGCAGTTGTCACACTAGTCGTTACTGTTGGCGATACCGTTTCTGTCGTAGCAGTCGTTGGCGTGGTCGTCGAACTAGTAGAAGTACTTGTTGTTGCAGCATCTACCGTTTGTCCTGATAAAGACGTTAATACTAACGCTGAAATAATAGTCGTTCCTAATTTCATACATTTCTTATTAGTTAACATATCAATCACTCTTTTCCTAATCCTCAAAATCGATATTAGAACGTTATTTTTATATATACCAATATAAAGTTGGTACAAAAGATTAAATTATTAATAGCTATTTGCAAAAGCCTTACAGCCATCTGAATTTTCTAATCAAAAATGTATACCATTCGTAAAAAAAGAACTCATAATCAATACTATTTCTAGCACTGACCATGAGCTCTTCTTTTTTATTTAAATAACATCACTAGCTGGAACCCATTCATCAGTAGCGACACGATACATCTTGACACCATTGATCATGGCATAGCCGTCTGTATACCAACTGGATCCACTTGATAATCCACGTCCTAAACTCTTACCTTGAGAATCATAAAGCGTTGCTCTAGTTTGAGTTTTTACCGTTGCTTTAGTTGAAACAAATTCAACCCCACTTTGAACGGGTAAGAATTCATCAGTAGCTACTTGATAATATTGGGCACCATTGATAGTTACGATCTTGCTATACTTCCATTCTGTATTAGGCATTAATTTCTCTGAGACTGGCTGACCATAAGAATTTACCAGATCAGTTGAACTATCAAAGGTTCTGACCACACCGCTAGTTGGTGAAGCAACATTATTGTAGTCACTAGCTAAAACCCATTGGTTATTTCCAACTAAATAGAACAATTGTCCATTAATATGAGTAGTTGCATGAACCCCCATATCAATCAATTGTTCATCGGTTGGAGAATCAGCCGACAAATCTTTAACTTGAATAGAAACTCTATCAGGTGATGTTGGCGTTGTGGTTGTAGTTGATGTAGTTGGTTGCGTTGTTGATGAAGTAGTTGATGAGCTTGAAGTACCAGATGCATAAGTTTGTGAACTGGCAGCTTGATAAGTCAAATCAATAGTTTGAGGATTTTGAGTATAATTCCCCTTCAACAAACTCGTTGGACTAGTCAAAGTGTATCCCGTTATTTGGCTATCGTTAGTCAAATCATATGGATCACCGATTAAATTCCCTTCAATAGTCTTAGTCATTGGAGTCCCATCAGCATTTAAAACTGGTTGTCCAGCGGGATCCATGTAATCAATTGTAACAGTGGGATGTGCTTGCCAAATTAATGGTTGATCTTCCATTGTTACGGTTTCAAAAAGTGTTGTCCCTTTAGTTTCATAAGTTAAAGAATCTGGCGTATAATCAGCAAAACCAATTTGACCATAATCTAATTCCTTTGCGTTTGGATCGGCATCAGTCAAAGTGTAACTGTCGTTTCCATTATTAGTCAGATTATCATCTTTCAAATCAGTTGTTGGCACTGAACTAGAATAATGATAACTATTTGCTATATCTTTTCCATCTAAGTCTAAAACCTTAGGTGCCGTGAATGTGATTGGTTGTCCTGTTACCGCATAAATTGGTGTTGAATCATTAATTGTATTTGATACCGCAATAACAGATACACTTTGACCAGATTCGACTCCTTGCAATGGCGTAAAGTCTGAAATACTTGAATAGCCTAATTCAATTGTGTGATAACTTTGACCATTATTAGCGAATTTAACAATAGTTGGAGCAACTTGAGCCAATTCTTGATTGTTCAAGCCACCAGTTGGTGATGTAGTTGAACCACCGCTCAATTCAAATAACGTTGCGTTGGCAAGATCAAGACCAGCGATTTGGCTGACATCAATCTCTTTAGCATCTGGATCACTAAAGTTACCATCAAGCGTGAGTTCACTAAAATTAATACCATCCAATGGTCTCAAATCGGTATTAGCATTAGCATCTGAAGCCAATTTAGCTTGAAAAATAACACTCGTTTTAGTTGGTAATAATTGCAAATATTGCATCCCATCAAGACTTTCAACAGGTGTATCTTGTTGATCAGTCATTGAAGCTCCAGGCGTTGGACCTGAACCATTAGCTGGATGATCCATCTCGTAGCCAGTCATCATAATTCCAAGTGTTGGATTGACGTATCCCTTAATATCGCCAACTGTAATCGGATCACTAGTAGGAATATTCAAAGCTGATTTAACAGCAGCACCTAACAAAGGGTCAGCAAAGTTTACTACCGTACTATCGGTAACATTGCTAGGAATTGCATATGGATCAGTCCCAGTAGCCGGTGTAGTAGTTGTTGTTGAAGTACCAGTTGTGCCCGTCCCCGTGGTTGTCGTAGTACTTGTTGGATTTGTCGTTGGTGTTGTAGTCCCTGTTGTGGTTGAACCAGTAGTTGAACTACTGCTTGGAATAGTTATTGTACTTGTTGTAATAGTGGATGTCGTTGGCGCCGTGGTAGTGGTGCTTGCAGAACTTGTACTTGGACTTGTAGTACTCGTTGATGTTGTTGGTGCTGTACTGCTGCTAGTCGTCGTGGTAGTTGGACTTGTCGTTGAAATTCCACTAGTTGTTGTAGATGGTGCCGTTGTTCCATTGGTCGTGGTAGTTGTAGTCGGACTTGTTGTCGTCGTTGATGTTGTTGGAGTAGTAGCTGCACTTGTGGTTGAACTACTGCTTGTCATCGTACTTGTAGAAGCAGTAGTTGTTGAATTGTTACCAGTCGACGAACTAGTTGATGAAGTTACTGGACTAGTGGCACTTGGACTTGATGAACTAGTCGCTGTAGTTGAACTAGTTGTCGTATCGCTTGTAGTAGCAGCCTTAGCCGTTTGCGATGTCGTGACTCCTCCTAAAATCAATGCTGAAAATAATGTAACTCCTAAATATACACATTTCTTATTCAATAACACATCAATCACGCTTCTTTCTTCAGCGCTCATACTAAATAATTCGAACTAATTTTCCAGAATAATAATTTTGCTTATTTTTTTATAATTTCAAGAATCCTACTATCCCAAGCATTTTGAGCTTTTAGCTGTATACTATTCGTAAAAAGTGAATATTTACAAAAAAAGCCATGATATTTATATTATCTTGTTCATTTGTCGGGAAAAATTCATTAAGTGAATTGATAATATTACTTTAATAAAGTTTTATTCCACTTTTGGAAAAAACCTCTTACAAAAATTGAATCAAAATTAGGAGCAAGTGATAGTACTATATTATTTGTAATAAGGAAAGACCTCATATATATCGTTAAGACAATTCAAGTACATTTGGCAGTGTACACGAAATTGATATGTATACAAAAAAAGGATGTCCATGGTCGGCATACCACGAACATCCAAATTAATAATTCACACACAGTTATAAAAAAATTAAATAGTAGCCTTGAAAGTTTGTTCAACTACATCGTACATGGCAACGTATTGATCAGGAGCAACACGTAAGAAAGGCATACCGTTAGACGTATTGATAACAGTATCTGTAGCCCATTTGGTTCCAGATGCTAAAGATACGTCGCTTTTTTGTACTAAATTATGATCGTAAACATTAACAGCTTTATCTTTGCCGTCGAGTGATTGAACTTTGATAACCATTCGACGGTTTTTGTATGCAAAACTATCTTTTGAGCTTAAAAATTGGTTAGGTGCAACTTGGAAATAGTCAGTTCCGTTAATATTTTGAGTCTTAGCAACTTGCCAAGTACTATCCTTTTGAAGAGCAACATCAGTAGCATTTCCATTTTGATCATAAACAGGTGCTTCTTCGCTACTTACTTGAGCAAAGTTTCCCT
Organism: Companilactobacillus pabuli; assembly: GCF_014058425.1. Taxonomy (NCBI): domain Bacteria; kingdom Bacillati; phylum Bacillota; class Bacilli; order Lactobacillales; family Lactobacillaceae; genus Companilactobacillus; species Companilactobacillus pabuli. The sequence goes on along the minus strand of NZ_CP049366.1, from coordinate 290,566 downwards.
TACTTACTGATTGGGCATTAACATCAGTAGTTGTTGCTAGAGAACCCCCAACACCTAAAAGTGCACACACTAAAAATAATAAAGATTTTTTCATTTTCCTTGACCTCACTATAATTCAAATAATTTAACCCTCTGTGCACTTATTTTTTTGGCAGAAAAAAAGCGCACACAAAATTGGTTTTATGTAATACAATAAAAAAATTAATATTTCACACAGTCAGCTATATAACATTGGCATAATTATAAGCAACTTTATAGTACAAGGTTTGGATGACTATTACAAGAAATATCGTTCAAAAATCCTTATTTTTTTTATCAAATTTTCAATATATCGTATATCATAAAAATAAGAAAACGTTATAATCGTTGATAATATTGACTTCTGTAGACCTATATGTCATGAAAATAAAAAAAGACTATCTTAATCAAGATAATCTTTTTTTGGTTATTTATAGTTTTGCTGAAAATTCTTGTTGCATGACATACCACATGCCCACATATTCGTCTGTCGCTACTCGTACAAATGGCATTCCATCAGGTGTGAAAATCACTCTATCCGAATACCAAGAAGTACCTGGTGCTAATGCTACATCCGATAATTGAACAAAGTTGTGATCATACAAAGGTACATCTCCATCAGTTGATGAAACCTTGATAACCTCCGGTCTATTGCTATAAGTATAGCTATCTTTGGAGCTTAAATACTCATCAGTAGCTATTTGGTAATAGTCCGTATTTTTAATACTGATTGTTTTCCCAAGATACCATGTACTATTCTTTGGAACTTTTCTCCCAAGATTATCTCCATTGGAATTGTATAGATCTGCTGAAGATGAATCTACATCTACAAAATTTCCGCTATTAACGGATTCAGCCTTGACACTAGTCGGTGAAAATGAAAAACCTAAGCCAAGTAAAATTGTTAAAAACATTACTACGAGCTTTTTCATTTTTTATACTTCCTTAGTCTCCTTAGACTAACTAAACTGTAATATGTTTAAACAAATATTACAATAATTGAGCTTACACATATATTTATAAAAAAAATCACCAGACTAAATAATCTGATGATTTTTAAATTTATTTATGATCTATCTTTTTCAACAAATCGTTATTTTCATTAACCTTAGCTAAATAATAAGCCAAGTTATTGAAAGTTTCATAATCTGCTTTTTTGTTCTTATCATTTTTAATTGATAAGGCAGCAAAGTAATTTAATTCATCCAAGAAATATGAAACATGTTTTTCATTTGCAAATTTTAAACCACGTTGACTGAAGTCAAATGATGTTTGATAAGATTGCATTTTGGCAAAAGAACCAGCTAATGTCTTGCAAATAAAGAGGATTTCCAATTCATTGGCATTTTTGAGTTCGACATCCTCATCACAAGCATTAGAAATCATTTGGAAATAGTATTGTGCGCGGTCATCATGTCCTTGGCCTAAATAATCTAGTCCTTTGAACAAATAAGCTAACAAAGTATAAATATCATCATTAGCTGATTTAGTATACTGTAAAACTTTATCAAGAGTGAACAATGAGGCATCAAAGTTACCCTTCCAATAATCCAACACACCAGTAATCAATTCGTATTGCTTCATGTCGTTATCGCTCAATTTTCCCTCGAGTGAAGACAACTTTTCCGCTACATCTGAAGTATCTCTCAATAATGTATCTTTCTCTAATACATCCAAGGCACTATCCTCTTTGGCAGAAGCTTTACTTGAAAAATCACTAAAAACATCGTTTAATGTTAAATCTAATTTCAAGCAAATCTTAATAAGGATATTGACCGTGGGTGCGATATTATGTTTCTCAATTTTGCTAATTGTATTCTGAGTACAAATATCATCAGCTAACTCAATTTGAGTTAAGTTCATTTCTCGTCTTTTATTGTAAATAATTGATCCAAGAAACAATGGCAACACACTCCTATCTATCGTTATGACATTTATCAATAATACTATACCACCGGATAAAAAAATATATATAGTTATCATAAATAAATAATCCATTATTAATATATATTTTTATGAATATTTGCATATGCACAAAAAAACTTGTGCTCAATTTCCAGTATTATCAACCATTGTAAAAAAAAAGCAGTCGAACAAATTAATGTCCAACTACTCTAGTGATGCGGGTAAGAAGATTCGAACTTCCACGGAGATAATTCTCCACAAGATCCTTAGTCTTGCGCGTCTGCCAATTCCGCCATACCCGCATGCACGTTCTACTATACACATAAATAAAAAAATTATCAAGACGAAATAGTAATATCTTTGATATATTTTAGTTTTCCATGACATTTTCCGCAGACATATTTTCGAGCATTTATCTTTTTTACACGACGATAAATATGATGACAATTATTACATTCATAAATGTGATAGTTTTTTCTATGAACGGTGCTCTTAATTGGAGAAAAACGACTACCGCCAACTTGTTGCAAAAGAATTTTAAAAGTTCGATCCTTATGCTGTGCTGGCAATCCATCATTGTACAAATGATAGTGGCATAATTCATGTTTTATGACACCGATTAATTCTGCCCGACCAAAATCCCGATATATTTTAGGATTAATATCAATATTTTTATCTCGTAAATGAAAACGACCACCAGTGGTTTTTAACCGACTATTGAAATACGCTTGATGAATAAAAGGTTTCCCAAAATATTCTTGGGAAACCTTTTTTACTAATGCAGTTAATTCTAAATCATTCATCTTAAGCTAAGTTAGTCAACTTTTGAATCAATTTAGAAAATTTATCCATGTACTCATCTTGCTTCTTTTCTGCTTCATCAAACTTGTGACGGTCGATTTTTTTATTGTCACCGATACTTTCAGTCATATCAGCACAGCCAGCAACATAATTCTTGAAAGCTGAAACCAAATTAATGTGTGTTCCCATCAATCTAGCTGGTGCCTTACCCTTTTCCAATTTTGCTAAAGTTGTTTGATAATTCTTTGTACCAGTAGCGAAATCTTTTTGAATCTTTGTATATTCTACATCGTCTAATTTATCAACTTTGCTACGGTCTAATGCATCACGTAATTTTTCAAATTCTGGATTAAGTTTGTCTTGTTCATCTTGAATTGATTGAACAGTACTGTTAATTAAATTGCCATATTGCATAGCTTTCTTTTGTGCGGCATTCATAGTAATTACCTCTTGTTTTCTTTTTGTGTTTTTTCGGTATAAATATCTTTTTCAATAGTAAATCTAGGACGTTGTTTAACTTCACTAAAAATTTTTCCAACGTATTCACCGATTACACTAATACTAATTAATTGTACACCACCAAGTGCCCAAATAGATATCATTAGTGAAGACCAGCCATCAACAACATTACCATTGATTTTTTGAATAAAACTATAAATCAATAAAATCAAACTGATTAAAACGATAAAAAATCCTAAGCCCATAATCATCTTTATAGGAACAATTGAAAACGAAGTGATTCCGTCCATCGCAAATTTAATCATCTTGCGTAATGGATACTTAGATTCACCAGCAAATCTTTCTTTACGAGCATAGTAAACTTTGGCAGATTTGAAACCTACTAAAGGTACGATCCCACGTAAAAACAAATTTCTTTCACGATAACTCAACAAAACTTGGCACGCTCTTTGGCTCATCAAACGATAATCCGCAGAATCAGGAACTAAATGAACTCCCAAAAAGCCCATGAATTTGTAGAACATCTCAGCTGTATTACGCTTAAAAGCCGTATCAGTATCACGATTATTTCTAACGCCATAAACTACTTCTGCACCATCGAGATATTCATCGACCATTTTAGGAATCGCATTAACATCATCTTGTAAATCAGCATCTATCGTTATAACGGCATCTGAATCTTTAGAGGCACGAGTTACTCCGGCCAACAAAGCTCCCTGATGACCAAAATTACGGCTCAATTTAACACCAGAAACTAATTTAGATTCTTTAGAGAAATTATCAATCATACTCCAAGTCTTATCTTTACTACCATCGTCGACGTAAACAATTTTACTGTTGGCAGAAATCTTACGTGACTCAATCAAGCCATTAACAATTGCTGATAATTCTTTTGTCGTTTCTGGCAAAACTTCTTCTTCGTTGTAGCAAGGGACTACAATACTTAATTTGAATAAATCAGACATTCATTTTCCCCCATTTTAATTTAAACCAATCGTAAATCCAATATAGGCCAATCCCGCCTAAGATTGCGATAACAGGTAGAAACTCTAGTCGATACCTACCTTGTACTTCAATTAATAATTGTACAACGGCGTACGCCATTAGTGGTAACAATAATATAAATATCTCTTTGTGAGTGTTTTTCAATAATTTGATTGAACCAAACCATGACAAGATTATCAAGACTAGTGAGCCTAAATAGCCCAATAATTTGATAAAGTTACTTGTCTTCAATGAATGTCTAGTTTCAATACCGGTAAAGTCAATGGTGATTGCACGTTCTGCCCACAATTTAGAATTTTTATTCCATAATAGTTTAAGCCAACCATGAGTAGAGTTGAGATTATCAATATTTTCACGAATAACTTGATGTTCTTTGGCACTCATTTTAGCCCGGCTATCTTTGAGGTTGAAACGGTCAACCATTTTTTGATCATAAGCACCGTTAGAGTTAGCATCCAAACCGACTACAAATTTCCACTCAGAATCTCGATTAGTTAATCCATAAGAATTGAGCCCCGAATTTCTAATTGCTAAACTAGCTCCAGAAAAAATCACTTGATAAATTAACAAAGTTATTACTACTTTGACAATTTTTGACCAATTGAGTCGATCATTATCGATCAATAAATAAATCAAGGCATAAACAACGATACCCGCTATAACGACTGGACCAATCGGCCGAATGATACTACCAACGCCGAGAGTCAAACCAGCCAGTGCATAAGACCAATAACTGCCTTTTAGAATCAAGTAAAACGTCACTAAGAATAATAACATCCCTAGATACTGATTATCAGCTTGACTATTTAAAGCAAACCAGTCCAAGTCAATCATCAAAATAAAGACGGATAGACGGGCTAACTTAACTTTTTTTGTAATTTTAATGGCTAACAAGTAGACCATAAAAAGAATCAAAATTTGGTACAAAACATTTAACAATTGAATTGCTATTACGTGATGTCCAAAGATTTTGACCACCGTCATAACGTAGACTAAAAAGCCCGTTTGGTAGGCCCATTTAGCAAAATAATCGTTATCGTAACTAAAAATCTTCTCACCATTTAAAGCTTTCGGAGCTGTTCGCCAAAAAGCCTTAAAGTCACTGACCTGTGTCTGCGGAACCAGCTTCAACCAAATTAAAGCAACAATTGCGAAGACTAGTAAAAGACTAATTAAGATCAAACGATTGAGATTTTTATCATCATCCCGAATTCGATAGAGCAAATAACCCACTCCACCGACAAAAATAATTGCACAAAGAAAAACCAGTATCGCTAATACTGGTTCTATTTTTAAATAATTTAATGTATAAAATTGCCCAGCTTGAATCAAAACGACTGACGTAAAGATCACTAAGCAGACAATAACTAATTTGCTAATAATATTTTGAAATTTATTCAGCATGATACCCCTTATGCTTGATGAATTAATTTACTGTGTTTCTTCACAAAATCACCAAGTTTATCTAAACAAGCATTGATACTGTCCATACTTGCAGCGTAGCTCAAACGTAAATGGCCTTCACCACCGATACCAAAGAAACTACCTGGTAAAATTGCCAAATGTTCTTCCTCTAGTAATTCGTTGGCAAATTTGACATCGTCTTGCTCAAGACCTTCTGGAATCTTAATGAATAAGTAGAAAGCACCATCGGGATCAGGACAATCAAAGCCTAATTCTTTTAGACCCTTATGCAAAATATCACGGCGAGCTTGGTATTCTTTACGCATTGGAATTGGGTCGTCATAACCATTCTTATAAGCCTCTAAGGCAGCGTATTGTGTGATAGAAGTTATCGAAGTTGTAGCCAATTCGTGAATCTTATTGATTTGAGCAATCACTTCAGCAGGTCCGCAAACGACACCAAAACGCCAACCAGTCATGGCATGCGATTTAGATAAACCATTCAACAAAATTGTTTGTTCTGGCAAAATTGTTCCGAATGATACATGCTTAAAATTATAAGTCAATTCACTATAAATTTCGTCACTAACGACAAAAACATCATGCTTTTTTAAAACTTCGGCCAAAGCTTCCAACTCAGCTTTTGTATAACTAACACCAGTTGGATTGCTTGGGTAATTCAATAATAAAATTTTAATTCTAGGATTAGTTCTTAAAACCTCAGCTAACATTTCTGGAGTCATCTTGAAACCAGTCTTTGAAGTATCTAAATAGACTGGAGACGCCCCATTAAAATTAGCATCTGGACCATAGATTGTAAATGAAGGCGATGGAAGCAAAACTTCATCCCCAGTTTGCAAAATAGCATTAAAAACTGAGAAAACACCTTCTGTAACACCAGCGGTAGCCAAAATTTGGCTCTCTGGATCATAATTCAAATCGTACTTGTCATGTAGATAAGTAGCTACTGCATGTAAAAGCTCATGGTCTCCTTCGGGAACTGTGTAATGAGTTTTATTCTCATCGATTGCTGCAATAGCAGCTTTTTTAATATGATCAGGAGTTGGAAAGTTAGGTTCACCAACGGTCATATTAACAGCTCCGGGTATACTCTTAGCTTTGGCATTAAACTTAAAGATATCTTGTTGTTTAATTGCCACAACTGACGGTTTCATAAGGGAGATTAAATCACTTTTCACTGTTAAACACCTCTTCTTAAAGATTACCCTTTAATTCTAACATATGATTTTCATTAGACAGAACTGATTGAGACATTAGTTTGCCATTGTCTATCAATGAGTTAAGCGCATTCATTTAAATAACCAATTCGATAAAAAAGCCCAACCAATTTCAAAAATTGGCTGGACTAATTAATTACACATCAAAAACTGTATAAGGTAGACGACGTTTGTGAGCTGTCTTCTTATACCAATTTTCAATAATTTCAGCGTGCTTAGGATCAATATCTTTACCTTCAAGATAATCATCAATATCTTTATAAGAAACTCCTAAAGCTTTTTCATCAGGAAGACTTGGACGGTCTTCTTCCAAATCAGCAGTTGGAATTTTTTCGTAAAGGTTCTTTGGAGCATCCAATTTCTCCAACATTGCTTTACCTTGGCGTTTGTCAAGGCGGAATAACGGCGTTACATCGGCAGCACCATCACCATATTTAGTATAAAAACCAGTGATATTTTCAGCCGCATGATCAGTTCCAACAACGACACCCTTGTTATCCCCAGCAATTGCATATTGAGCAATCATTCTCGTTCTAGCTTTGATATTACCCTTGTTAAAGTCAGAAATAGTTAAACCATTATCTTCAACGGCTTTTACCATTGCATCAACACTGTCTTTGATATTTACACGGACAACCTTGTCAGCCTGCATCCATTCGATAGCTTGCATGGCATCTGATTCATCAGCTTGTTCTCCGTAAGGCAAACGAACGGCAATGAATTGATAATCGTTATCGCCTGTTTCTTGACGAAGTTCTGTCATAGCAATTTCTGATAATTTACCAGCTAATGTGGAATCTTGTCCACCAGAAATACCCAACACTAAAGTTTTCAAAAAACTGTGTTGTTTTAAGTAAGTCTTCAAAAAATCAACTGAACGTCTAATTTCGGCTTCAGGATCAATTTCTGGTTTAGCATGTTCAAATTCAATAATTTCTTTTTGCAATGGTCTCATTTTTAGTCACCTAATCTAATATTGTTTACATCATTTCTAATCTTCTCAATATACTTCATCTTATGACTGTATAGTTTTGAAGATAAGTCGACTGGATAGACTTGTGGGTTCAAGATACGTTTGTATTCATCCCAAAGTGAATCTAAGTTGGCTGCACAGTAGTCTTTGATTTCTTTAACGGTTGGCAAGTCATAGACTAATTTTCCATTAACGAAAATATCATGTAGCAATGGCTTAGCTTGGAAATCTTCAACTGTTTTATTGATATATGTGTATTGTGGATGGAACATATAAAGTGAATTGTGCTCACGAGGATCTTCATTCCAGAAAGTTACGTAATCCCCTTCTGATTTGTCGTTCTTCTCGTTATTAGTAATGCGCCAAACTTGTTTCTTACCTGGTGTAGAAATCTTAGCCGCATTGCTAGAAAGTTTCAAAGTATCCATCATGTTACCTTTGGCATCTTCAATACTTACTAACTTGTAGACAGCACCTAAAGCTGGTTGGTCAAAGGCTGTAATAACCTTAGTACCGATACCCCAGACGTCAATTTTGGCATCTTGCATCTTCAAGTTCAAAACAGTCTTTTCATCCAAATCGTTAGAAGCATAAATCTTAGCATTAGGAAAACCAGCTTCATCAAGTTGTTTTCTAACACGTTTGGAAATATAAGCCATATCACCGGAATCGATTCGAACGCCTAAGAAATTGATCTTGTCACCCATTTCACGAGCAACTTTGATAGCACTAGGCACACCACTCTTCAAAGTATCGTAAGTATCAACTAAGAAAACACAATTCTTGTGAGTTGTAGCATAAGCTTTGAAAGCATCATATTCGTTACGGTAAGTTTGTACCAAAGCATGGGCATGTGTTCCAGAAATTGGAATACCAAATAATTTACCAGCTAAAACGTTACTTGTAGCATCAAAACCAGCAATGTATGCAGCACGTGTTCCCCAAATAGCAGCATCGACTTCTTGCGCGCGACGAGAACCGAATTCCATAACGGGATCATCACCACAGACAGTCTTGATACGAGCGGCTTTAGTAGCAATAAGCGTTTGGAAATTAACCATATTCAAAACGGCAGTTTCAATCAATTGACATTGTGCTAGTGGTCCTTCAACTTGAAAAATTGGTTCTTCATTGAAAACCAAGTCCCCTTCCAAAGCTGAACGCACTGTACAACTAAATTGCATATCTTTTAACCAGCGTAAAAATTCTTCATCATATTCCCCATATTCACGCAAGTAATCGATATCTGAATCTGAAAAACTTAAGTTCTTAAGATAATTAACCACATGTTCTAGACCTGCAAAGACAGCAAAGCCATTATCGAAAGGCAATTTACGGAAATAAACTTCGAAAACAGCCCGACGATTGTGCAGCCCCTTCTTCCAGTACGTATACATCATATTGAGTTCATAATAATCAGTATGCAAAGTTAAATCTTCATTTTGAAATTGAGTCATCATATCTCCCTTAATAATTTGATTATCAAAATTTATTTTACATTAATTGGCATCCAAAGTCGCTTGATAGCCGTCATTTACTTTTTGAGCTAATTTTTCAATAGAATAATTGTCACGAACTTCTTGATAAAGAGCTAAACCTTTTTGATCCAAGTTGCCATCTTTCCAAAAAGCATGTGCATCATTTAAAGCACTGATCAATTCTTGCTCATTGTCAGATTCAACTAACCAACCAGTCTCATCATTGATAACCTTGTCAGTTGCCCCAACGTTTGTTGCAATAACAGGCTTTCCATAGGCAGCCGATTCTAGATAAACTGTTGGCAAACTTTCTGATTTTGAAGTCAAAACAGATACATCGCATTCTTGATAGTAATCGCCAGTATTTTCTCTAAAACCAACGAATTCGACTTTATCTTTGATTCCTAGTTTCTTAACTAGTTCCCGTAAGTCATCCATCAGTGGACCATCACCAACTAAAGTTAAACGATAGTTAAATTTGACCTTGCTCAAGGCTTCTAATAACAAGCGATGATTCTTGACATCAACTAAACGTGCCACTTCCAGAAGACTAAAAGTTGCTTGACGATTGAATCGAGGATTGATTCCAGAAAAATCAATAGCATTGAAAACTTCAAAAGTTCTTTCATCAGGAATTTTCAATGATTCAAAATAATCTACTAGATCAGGATTCATATAGAAAAGTGAATCTGCGCGTTTTAAAGCGTGGAGATTTAATTTGAGCATAACTGACCCTTTGAGTCCTGAAAAGTCGATACGGGGGTCAGAATGGACTGTAATGACCCATTTAGCATTGATTCTCTTTCGGATTAAGGAAACAATGTAATTTGCTCGTGGACCATGGGTATGCACGATATCGAAATTATTATTATTGATATATTTAATTAATGGTTTCAAAATAGACAAGTCAAAACGTTGCTTTTGCTCAATCACAGACACGCTCAAACCATTTTCCTTGGCCATTTTTGAAACGGGACCTCTTTGAAAGGTCAATAAAGTACTTTCAACACCAATTTGTTTTTGGCCTTTCATTAAGTTGATAATATAAGTTCTTGCTCCACCGTCTTCATTACCGGCATTAATATGTAAAACGCGCATTTTGACACCTCTCAAATTAATCTTTCTCGTGTATAATAATACATTAAAGGAGAACGCCATGCACAAAAATAGAGTAAATATTTTAGGTACAGAATTTGACAACTTTACCGCTAAACAATTCCACAAATATTTGGATGACGATTTAGACCTTAAAGCTAACAGATTCATCGTAACACCTAATCCTGAAATTGTTTTATCAGCCAGAAAAGATAGCAATTTTTCAAAAATCATCAACAACGCTGATTATGTCATCCCTGACGGTATCGGAATCATTAAGGGGGCTAAGAGTCTAGGCACTCCTCTCCATGAAAGAATCACTGGTTTTGATACTTTAGAATACTTAATTTCAGCTGTTAATCGCAAACAATTAAAACTTTATATGGTAGGCGCTAAACCAGAAGTTATTGAAGCCAGCGCCAAAAAAATTAAAAAACAATATCCTCAAGTTAACTTAGTTGGCTATCACGACGGATATTTCAAAGACGACGCACCAATCGTTGAAGAAATCGCTGCTAAGAAACCCAACGTTGTTCTAGTAGCTTTAGGATCACCAAAACAAGAATTCTTCATCAACAAGTACCGTGATCAAGCAGATGCTGTCTGGATCGGTGTCGGTGGTAGTTTCGATGTTTTCTCAGAAACTAAGAAGCGTGCCCCTAAAGTTTTCCAAAAGCTTAATCTTGAATGGTTCTACCGCTTGATAACTGAACCAACTAGAATTGGCCGTATGATGGCAATTCCTAAGTATATGAATATGATTAATAAAGAGAAGAAAAACAAGAAATAACGAAATTTTTTTCAATTAGTATTAAATTGCCGTCGTCCGTTCGGCACTGGAAAACGCTGGGACGCTGCCGACTAGATAGTGATTTCTATCTTTATATAAATAACTTCAGAAAATTAATAGAAGATATTATTGGAATTGCAGTATATTGCTGCATTTCTGGTAATATCTTCTTTTTTTGGTATAAAGAAATATGGATGTTACTCAAAAAGTATGTGTCTAATTCTTTTCAAATAGATATTGAAATCTAGTCGGGAGCAAAATCCCTGTGATGGCTCAGCCGCCAGATTCTTGTTAGTGCTTTAGCACTTACAAGAAGGCCTAGTTTTGAGATTTTGCGTCTTTGGGGCCATGCAAAAGCTCAAAATAGTGCCGGCAGCGTTCCAGCCAATCACAGGGCTTTTGCGGACGACGGCATACTTCACACAAAAAAATCCCGTTAGAAAATCTAATTTCTAACAGGATTTTTTATTATTCTTCTACATCAATTGTATAAGGATCTTCACCAGATCTTAAAAAGATTCGTGCATTCAACATTGCATAACTCAAAATGGTAACGAAATAAATACTTACTGAAGGTGCTTCAATAACATGTCCCGTCATCAAAGCCATTCCGAATCCTAAAGCAACACTGGAAACTAGCATTGCCCACTTAAATGACCACATGTACTTGAATTTTCTAAGGAAAACTCCAATTAGGTAAATCAAGCAATAAGCTAGTGGTGCTAAGTAAACGATAGTTCCGATAAAACCAAATTGGAAGAAGATATCGACGTAATCCATTTCAACCAACTTAGCTTTCTTTTCACTCTTGAAGTTAGTAGCGTAACCCATTCCAAAAGCCTTTTGTGCAGGCGTTGCTTTGGAGAAGTTATCAGCCGCATTTTCAAAGTAAACTGTCCGACCACTGAATAAGTAAGAAACGGTCTTATTAGTTTCAACGTACTTCTTTTGATCTTTAGTGATACCTTTTTTTGTCTTAGCTTGTTTCTTCTTGTACTTAATCATATCACTGTGCAATTCAGCTGTTCTAGAAACGGCCATTGCTGGATAGGCGGCAAAAATTCCACCTAGCGTTATAACTAGCATAACGATGATTCCAGCCATGTATTTGCGACGACCGCTGTCTTGGAAGAATTGAATCACTGCTGCCAAGATAGCCATGCAAATACCAAACACGATAGCTAATAAAGAACCCTTTGTTCCAATTAACAGTGCTGAGTAAATTGCGATAACAATCGTTAGCCAATAGTAAATTTTTGACCAAGTATTAATTTTCTTAAGTGCATACCAAACCATAATTGGGAAAGAGATTGAAACGATTGCACTCAATTCGTTGGCTGCGAAGAACCAACCGCTCTCTCCTAATTTGTAGTATGAGTATGAACTGAAACTAGTATTAGTGAAGTGAGCCACAATCATGATGATACTGATAATGTTGACCGCAATAAAGACTACCTTTGGGAAAAAGCGATTGATGATTCGATCCTCAGCTAATTCTTCAAAAGCGTAAAAATATCCGAGCAACATAATTGGATAATACAAACTCTTTGCTAAAGTCGTAATTTCCAAAGATGGAATAAATAGAGTTTTAGTTTTGTAATTGATTGCCAAACTAATAGCTGACACTACTGCTAATAATACGAAGTAACCAATTATTCGAAACCCGTGTTTATTATCTCGATTCAAAATCAAGAACAATAATATGTAGAATACCGTTATCGCCATGACGACCATTCTGATCAATACCCCGAAGGTAATATTGATGTTAAAACGCATCATCGTACCAGTAACGGCATCTAATACTGGTTGAAAGATAATGTACAGCATCAAAAAGATACTATACTTTTTTATAAAGCTTTGCATAAGTGACTCCCAGTTTAAAAATTTAAAACATGTGTAGGTTATATCTTACCTTAAATCTAATTCTAAAGAAATTGATTATCTATCTTTCTAGATAAAATTCAAAACGATCTCCAGCGTATTGTGAACGAACGTATTCAAATGGTCTACCATCATCCAAAGTTGTTACTTGGCGAACACGTAAGATTGCTGAACCACGCTTAACGTTCAAGAAATTAGCGATTTTTTCTGAAGCTAAAATAGCAGAAACAGTTTGCGTAGCGTTACCTAATTTTAACCCAGCTTTGTCCTCAAGTGCTTTATAAAGTGAAGACGTTATGTCTTTTTTATTCAAACTGTTGACGATATTTATCGGTATAGTCGCAACTTCAAAACAAATTGGTTGTTGATCGGCGTAACGAATTCTTTCCATTCGTAAAATTTGGTCGCCATCTTTTAATTTTAATTTTTCTAATTCACTGATTGATGGATCAGCCACATGATAAGAAACAGTCTTACTTGAAGGCTTCTTTCCTTGGCTTTCAGTGATTTCGGTAAAACTAGTCGTTCCTGACATCTTTTCTTGAACCTTGCTACTAGCAACATAAGTTCCTGATCCAACTTGTCGTTGCAAAATTCCCTCATCGACTAAAGTTTGGATTGCTTGGCGAAGTGTCATCCGACTGACATCAAAGTCTTGTGAAAGCTGTCTTTCTGACGGGATACGTTCCCCAACAGCCCACTTGCCAGATTCGATTTCTTTTCTAATTTCATTGTGAATTTGTATATATACTGGTACCTTCATTTATTTGGCACTCCCTTTAAGCATTACTTCTGTTAATTATACAGTATTTTTGTAAAAAATTAAGAATTGGTCTAAAAACAATTATAACAAATACAATAATAGGTCTATATCAATTGACATAAAAAACTAATCAGTATATTCTAAAACGCAAGTGACTACACGATCTAACAGCGTTGCTTCCGATACGGCTGTCTAAAAACAAACAAGGAGATTTTTTATCACATGGATAATTATTCCAATAATTCAAATAGTAGTTTCACTGAACGTTTTTCTGCTGCTTTAAGAGATTTGCCAAATGCACTTGGACAGGTGTTCAACTTGCAACGAAATGTGCATGAATTAAGAACCCTCAAGAAAACGACTAAGATCATGATGGCTATTATGCTTTTAGCAACTTGGGCTTCATTTATCTTGGGAAAAGATTTTGGATTTTCAGGTTGGATCGGTGTCATCACTGGTACTTCCGTTGTCTTGAATCTAATCTTAGTTGACCAAGGTCGTTTGACTAATTATAGTTGGGGCGTCTTAGGTTGTGTCGTTTGGCTAATCATTGCCATTAACAACCGTTTAATTGGCGATATCGCTTCGCAGTCGTTTTATTTAATTATGCAATTCGTAGGTCTTTCAGTTTGGCATCGTGAGATCACCCAAGCTGACCAAGAAGAAGTAAATTCTCGCAAATTAACTTGGCGTGAAGGAATCTTCTGGTTCTTGGCGACCTTTATTATTTATTTCATTGTTTTATTCTTCAGTAAACATTTGAATGGCGTCCAAGTTTACTTAGATGCTACTCTTTTGCCATTAGGAATTGTTGGACAAGTTCTAATGACTTATGGTTATCGTTCCCAGTGGATTGCCTGGATCACTCTTGATGTCATTAATGTTGTCATCTGGTTCAACCAATTGCAAGTAGTTAGCCCTGCTTCCACTTCGATGTTCGTTCTACAAATAATTATGTTGGCTAATGCCATTTATGGCGCCTATCTTTGGTTTAAACCTAGAGACCAACAATAATATTTGAAACATTTAATATAACCGTCAAAAAGCAATTATCCATCGTGTAGTCACTTAAGCATCGACAATCGTCGGTGTTTTTTCTTTGTGGAATAAAAAAAGCCGTCAAACAAGTTTATTCTTGTTGACGACTAACTGGTAAATAAATTGGGTTAGCTGGATTCGAACCAGCGCATGACGGGATCAAAACCCGTTGCCTTACCGCTTGGCTATAACCCAATGAATGGAGGGGAGTGGATTCGAACCACCGAACCCGAAGGAGCGGATTTACAGTCCGCCGCGTTTAGCCAGACTTCGCTACCCCTCCATGTGTTTACCACATGTCTTTATCCGACTTAATTATATTACCGAAAATAACAGACCATTTCAAGAGTTTTTTGCAAAAAAAGATGAATCATTTTCAGATTCATCTTTTTAACTACCTTATAACGTCGACATTATCGGCTTTTACGAACTCATTTGTCGCTACACGATAATAATCTTCATTATTAATTTTAATTACTTTATCAATTTTCCAATCAGTTTTGACAGCTAAAGCACGATTGGTTACTGTATCGCCGTGAGAATTATCTAGCGAGATATAGTCAGCTCCATCGTGAGTTCTAACTACTGAATCTTTATCCTTGTATAGGTAAATATCAGAAGCTTTGACGAATTCATTAGTTGCTACACGGTAGTACTTCTCGCCTTTAATAGTCATGTACTCGTCGGTTTGCCAATTTGAGTTTGGTGAAAGAGCAACAGTTTTACTTAGGTTACCATCTTCATCATAAATGTCGGCAGAATCTTGATCTGGGTATGTGGTTAAGGTTTGAAGTTTGTGTGTGAATTTGGAAGTTACTGTTGGTGCGGACGGATTTTTAGTGTAGTAAATTGTGTAATTATTTTCCATTCTATTCCCATTTTGAATAACCGCAAAAGATTTTTCACTTTTTGACACGTCTAACACATATGCACCAATCTTATTAGGATCCCCATTAAATGTCTTTAATTTTATTTTGACCGTATTAGGATTTGCCGTATATCCGGAAATACTTGGAGCCTGAATTGTTATGGTTTGCCCTACATAAGAAAAAACACTCTTTTTAATTGTTAATGCTCCCATAAAAAGCTTTTCTCCCGAAAAATCAGAAGCAAGCATAGAACTATAATCTCCTGAAGGTTCAGAATCCTCTAAGTCATCACTATTTAACGTAACACTTTTATTAGAATACAATCCGAAAGTAAAAAAGGTCTCACTCATATTTTTTTCACTTACTTTCAAATTCCAAGTACTAACATCTGTTCCACCCTGTGGATATTCTGCTTGATTTTCTTTTTCATCATTTGGGTTTATCCATGAATCCACATCAAGACCTGAATCCTTGGAAAAATCCAAACCAGAAATCTTAATTTGATACAATCGATTAGTTTTATAAAATATATTTTTTATATTGTCATTCGAATTCGTAAATTTGCTTATATCTACCTCATGCAAACGAAAATCATCATTAAACATCTTTGAAAGATTTAACTCTTTTTCCTGATTAGGCTCAAAACTACTTAAGTCTATATTAAGAAGAAAATTATCTTCTGCAAACATCCCTTCAAAACTATCAACTTTAGACACATCCAACTTATTAAGCCCACCAATTTCAGTTACATTCGTCATATTTGCAAATAAATAACTAGAATTACTTGGAAGTAGTAATTTACTATTATTATCAGAATTAATTACAACCTTTTTAATTTGTTCATAATATTGAGACCACGGAACTGTGAGATCTCCCTTTTCATTATCAGATATTTCAGTACCATTTAAATAAAGCACATCATCTTTAATCGACCAAGAGGCATTATCTCCCCATTTTTGTTCATCGACATTAAGAGATTCACTCTGTTCACCTGTCGTGGTACCAGTAGAATTTTGATCAGAATCGTCAGCCAAAACATTCAACTGCCCCATACCGAAAATTCCAATAAAAACAGCTAAACTATAAATTAAAGTTTTAACTAATTTCTTCATAAAATCACCCCTTCTATGATTGTTAGCCTTTTCATTTGGATTATTATAGCCCCAAATAGAAGTATTTTTATATCAAAAATCAAAAAGTTGCTACCCGACTTACGCTCAAGGTAACAACTTTTTGATCATTATTAATCTGTACAGCTTTGGTAGTTTGGGCAATTCCCAAGACTATTGCTAGTGCTGCGATGAAACTAAGAATCAACAGCTCGATTTTCTTCCTCATGAACACTCGCTCCTCTACAAATGTTTATATCAATATTGTAAACGATTTCATAAAGAATTTTAAATATTTTTTCGTCAGAAAACAAAAAAGCCATAACCGAAGTTATGACTTAGTTTAATATACGATTTTTTAGTTAACACCGGCCATCAATTTCTTGATCTTAGGTACAAACATAATCAAGATAACTGCGGCAACTAATGTAACGATACCAGTTACACCGAAGAACATCATTTCATTTTGTGGGTTTCCTGGTTCGAATAACTTAACTAATTGAGCATTGGCAGCTTGTCCAGCTGAATCAGCTAGGAACCACATACTCATCATTTGACCTCTGAAGGCCTTAGGAGCAAGTTTTGTTGTGGCTGACAAACCAACTGGAGAAATCAACATTTCACCAATTTCAATGATACCCCAACTTAGAACTAGCCATAGTGGACTAACTTTGCCACCGGGAGCTAAGCCAATCAAAGGAATAATCAAAACAAAGTATGAAATGGCTGTAGCAACTAACCCCATCCAGAACTTAGATGGTGATGATGGTTGACGTTTAGCCAATTTAATCCATAACCATGCAAAGAATGGTGTATAGATAATGATGAAGAATGGGTTAAGCATTTGGAATTGTGGAGCTGACAAATGCAAACCAGCAAAGTTTAATTGAGTTTGTTCAGCAGCGAAAAGTGCCAAAACAACAGAGCCTTGTTCTTCAATTGCCCAGAAAATTGCAGCAGCGATGAACAATGGAATATAAGCAAATACACGTGATCTTTCGATCTTTGTAACCTTTTTACTTGTTAGCATCATTACGAAGTAACCAACAGGCAAAGCGATACCCAAGATACTCAAGATAGTAATAAAGTTGTCAACTGTGAAAGCATTCATAATCATCATAATTACAACAATAACAACAAGTGCAATTACACCAATGATGACACGTTTGTAGAATTTACTACGTTCAGCATCAGTAATTGGATCTGGTGCTTGTAAACTTTCTTTAGGAAGGTACTTACGACCATCCCACCAGTAAACTACTAATCCTAAGAACATACCAATAGCAGCTAATGAGAAACCAGCATGGAAATTAAAGTGATTCCACATCGTTGTAACGGCTTGTGGAGCAACAAGTGAACCCAAGTTGATACCCATAACGTAAATACTGAAACCAGAATCACGTCTTGGATCTCCTTCGGTATACAATCCACCAACCATTTCAGATACGTTTGGCTTCAATAAACCAGTACCAATAACAATAAGTCCAATTGATACAAACAAACCAGTTTCGCCCATTGGGAGTGACAATACGATATGACCAAACATGATCAAGACACCACCCCAGAAGACAGTTCTTCTAGGTCCCAAAAGTCTATCACTGATAAATCCACCAAGCACACTAGACATATAAACTAGTGAACCGTAGATAGACATGACAGATGCTGCAGTGGTACGGTCCATACCAAGTCCGCCCTTTGTTACAGCATAGTACATGTAGAATAGCAAAATGGCACGCATACCATAGTAACTGAATCTTTCCCAAAATTCAGTTAGGAATAATGTACGTAACCCTATCGGTTGACCGAAAAATCCTCGGTCTTTCTTTTCGTCCATTAAAAAATTCTCCTCACATTACACAAATAATACATTAATATTAAACTTACAAATCAAAAGTGTCAAAGCATTTTTTAATAAACAGTTCTCAAAGCCTTATATATAGGCAAAAAAAAATAAGAGCCTTTTAATATAGGTTCTTATTATTTAGCGTTATGTTTGAAGGCCATTGTTGCTTTAACAGCCTCTTTCCAGCCATCATAAAGATCATTTCTAAGAGATTCTTTCATTTTTGGTTGATACATCTTACCAGTTTGATAGTTCTTCTTAATATCGTCGATATCTTTCCAGAAACCAATTCCTAAACCAGCCATAAAAGCAACTCCTAATGAAGTGGTTTCCAATTCTGATGAACGCTGGAGAGAAATCCCTAAAATATCAGCTTGAAATTGCATCAAGTAATCATTGGCAGATGCTGCTCCGTCGACTTTTAAGACTTCAATTGGCATCTTAGCATCAGAACTCATCGTTTCAATGATATCTTTCGTTTGATATGCAATCGCCTGCAACGTCGCTTTGACCAAGTCCTTATCAGTTGTGCCACGAGTAATTCCAAACATCGTACCGTGTGCTTGGTTATCCCAATAAGGTGCACCCAAACCGGCAAAAGCTGGAACGACATAAACTTCATCATGATCGGTTGAATCTTTTGCATAATCTGAAGTTTGCGGAGTATTGTTGATCAAACGCATATCATCACGCAACCACTGTAACGCCGCTCCAGCCACGAATACACTACCTTCTAAGGCATACTTGATTTCACCGTTGATACCGTAAGCAATCGTCGTTAACAAATTATTATCGGATAAAGCTGGTTTGTCACCGGTATTCATGACCGCAAAAGCACCAGTTCCGTAAGTATTTTTGACCATTCCCTTTTCAAAGGCCATTTGACCAAAGAGTGAGGCTTGTTGAGAACCAGTCATCCCAGAAATTGGAATTTCCGAACCATAAAATTGATAATTTTTAGTTATTCCAAATACTTCTGAATTCGATTTAACTTCTGGCAACATAGCTTTAGGAATATTAAAGAGCTTTAATAAATCTTCATCCCATTGCAAAGTATTGATATTGAACAACATCGTCCGACTAGCATTGGCATAATCGGTCATAAAGCTGGCCCCATCAGTCAACTTCCATAACAACCACGTATTAATAGTTCCAAAGAGCAATTCACCTTTTTCAGCACGCTCCTGAGCACCTTCAACGTGATTGAGAATCCAACGAATTTTAGTAGCTGAGAAATAAGGGCTGATAATCAAACCAGTCTTTTTATGAATTTCATCTTTGAAACCAGCCTTGATCATGTCATTAGCCAAGTGAACAGTTTGTCGACTTTGCCAAACGATGGCATTATAAATTGGCAAACCAGTCTCTTTATCCCAAACAACAGTTGTCTCTCTTTGACTAGCAATCCCAATTGCTTTGATCTGATCGGGTTTAATACCTGAATCAATCAGAGCAGTAGCGATAGTAGTTTGTACAGCATTCCAAATCAGATTGGGATCATGTTCGACCCAACCAGGATTCGGTAAAATTTGTTGAATTGGGTGTCTGGCAACAGCTACCTTTTTACCACTGTGGTCAAAAATAATAGCCCGAGCCGTCGTTGTCCCTTCATCAATTGCTAAAATGTATTCTTTTTCCATTGTTAACTCCTAAATACGAAAAAAGGCGTCTCCGCCTTTATGATTCTTAAATAAACTAAGGTTAACATTAATCTTTCGTCACTACCGACTAAATCATATTTCTTACTCCTTATTTCAAGAAATAAAAAATAGAATTACTATCTAGTCCGGAATAGCAAAGAAAATTGGCTCAGTAGTGAAATTATTCTAAGCAACTTGTTGCTTAGAATAAGGCCGAGTTTTGAGATTTTGCGCACTTGGTTTATGCAAAAGCTCAAAATCGTGCCCACTACGTTCCAGCCAAATTTTCTTTGCTATGGAGGACGGAATACTACATTAACTAAAGTTCAGAATTTTTTACTTTGTCGCCTTATGTTTGAACTTTCTTGTTGCACTAACTGCTTCTTTCCAACCTTCATAAAGATAATCAGTACGTTTAACATCCATTTCTGGTTCAAAAGTAGCACCTGTTGCATATTGTTTCTTAATATCTTCTAGACTATCCCAATACCCTACTGCTAGTCCAGCTAAAAATGCAGCTCCCAAAGCAGTAGTTTCCAAATCTTTGGCACGTTGAACGGGCGTTTGTAAAATATCAGCTTGGAACTGCATCAAATAACGATTATTTGCAGCACCACCGTCAACTTTAAGGGTTGGAATATCGATACCGGTATCACGTTTCATCGTTTCAATAACATCACGACTTTGGTAAGCCAACGATTGCAAAGTGGCTTTGATGAAATCATTTTTTGTCGTTCCTCTAGTCAAACCGAACACTGCACCACGAGCATCAGCATCCCAATAAGGTGCACCCAAGCCAGTGAAAGCTGGTACGACGTAAACTTCATCATCATCTTGAGAATTCAAAGCGGCTTCTTCTGATTCTGGGGCTGAATCAACCAAATGCATTGCATCACGCAACCATTGAATGGCTGAACCAGCTACGAAAATACTACCCTCTAGCGCATAATAAACTTTACCATTAATACCATAACCAATCGTTGTTAACAAATTATTATCTGATAACTGAGGCTTCTCACCGGTATTCATCACGATAAAGGCACCAGTTCCATAAGTATTCTTGACCATCCCTGGTTCAAAGGCCATTTGGCCAAACAATGCTGACTGTTGATCACCAATCATTCCAGCAATTGGAACTTCTGAACCATAGAAATGATAACCTTTTGTCTTAGCGTAAACTTCTGAATTGGGGCGAACTTCTGGCAACATGGCCTTAGGAATATTCAATACTTTTAGAATATCATCGTCCCACTTGAGGTCGTGAATATTGTATAACATCGTCCGACTGGCATTCGAGTAGTCTGTTACATGGGCAGCTCCACCAGACAATTTCCAAAGAATCCATGTGTCGATTGTTCCAAAGAGCAATTCACCTTTTTCAGCACGTTCTTGAGCTCCGTCAACATGATCTAGAATCCAACGAATCTTTGTAGCTGAGAAATATGGGTCAATCAACAACCCAGTTTTTTCATGAATCATATCCTCATAGCCATCTTTTTCCAACTTAGCGGCAATATCTGAAGTTTGTCGACTTTGCCAAACAATAGCGTTGTAAATTGGCAAACCTGTTTTCTTATCCCAAATAATGGTAGTTTCACGTTGATTGGTAATTCCAATACCTTTGATTTGTCTAGGCTTGATGCCAGATTCAATAAAAACATTGGCAATTGTCGATTGAACGGCATTCCAAATTTCATTAGCATCGTGCTCGACCCAGCCAGGTTGTGGAAAATGTTGCGTAAATTCACGTTGGGCATCGGCAATTTTCGTCCCAGCTTTATCAAAAATTATTGCCCGAGTACTAGTGGTTCCTTCATCGATTGCCATAACATATTCACTTGACATTATTTCACCTCATTTATTAATGTAAACGCTTCATACCAAAATATTATAACATCTCCAGAATAATGCAAATAATTCTAGCTATTTTTCTAATATTTTGTTTTACAAGTCATTTAATTATATTTTTTAGTTCTATAATTTAATAATTCAAAACTGATAAACAAAATAACTGACACAACTGAAACTATCCAACCAATTTTAAGCCCTGGTACTTGATAGTTCAATTCAACTTTATGTTGTCCCTTGTCTAAATCAATCGCCATTAAGTTATCGACCACTTGATGAAGTTTGACTTTCTGACCATCGACTGTGGCACTCCAACCATCATCGTAAGGAATACTGAACAACATTGGCCCTGCTTTTTCGACATTGATGGTTCCACGAACAGTATCGTGATTCAGGTCAGAACTGATTTTCAAGGAATTATCTTGGAATTTATACAAGGACTTTAAGAATTTCGGTTGATCCAATGATTGGAAGTATTCAGGATTCAAATCAAATATCTTCTTCGTCAAAATCTTTACTTGAACTTTTTGATTCTTCTTAAAATGCCCCAAACGCAATGTAGCTGCCTTATAAACATTCATATTACTAGTTTTGACACGCTTGCCATCAACATAAATCTTAGTTTTGTCGTAATTTAACGGCGTTTTATAAAAGTACAATGGACCACTAGCACGAGTAGTCATTTGATACGTATAGAGCGTTTTACCTTCAGTCGTCGTCTGTTGCATGCTATTGAGTGTAGCATTTTTTAAATATTCGGTACTATTGCCATTCAAAGCCTGCCATAAACGATCCTGGTTATCCAAAGCGTGACCATTTTTCATCTTGTATCCATAGACATCTTTATTGACCATGAAACCTAATGATGGTGCATTATAATTTTCTTCGACGTAATAATGATTATCCCACTGACGGACTCGATAATAAACGCCCAGCAAGGCATTGGTCAAATTTGTCCCACCAAAATAACTGATACGGCGAACATTGATACTGTAGTAGCCCAAGTTATTCATCATTTCCAGAGTCTTTTGATTCAAAGTGGAGCTATACAGACTTAACCCGTTGATGTTGAACAAAATCGGATCATTATAATTGTTGTATTTTTCCGGAAAGGCCTTATTCAAACCAGATTTGGAGACAATTATTCGATGTCCCAAATGACTTCTTGCCTTCACATCAGCTAGGATATTATTTTCTTTCTTAAATTCCTCTCGATAAACTAATTGATTACCTAATCCCGCAGTACTGATAACCGAATTAAAATTAGCCACAATTTCAAACATCATTATCAGCATCAACAAGCCGAAGAACTTTTTATTACTATTAAGAACTAGCAAAATCACACCGGAGATAATGATACAAATAATACTTAGCCAGAAGAAATAACCATTGTAATTATTATCTGGAATTGCAAAACCAAGTCGCTCAATAATCTTTGGCAACAGCCATTCCGTCGAATAGCCAATGCAGAGTAAAATCCCTGCTACACAAGTGGATTTAATAATTGTCGACTTATCTTTGAAAACACCAGCCTCAAAAGCTTTATAGGCAATAAAAATACATACGAATGAAAAAATAAAGCTATTTCTAAATGGGAAACCAGCTGGATTTTGAAACATATGCCAAACAGTATTGAATGTTGTCACAAACATGCTGATCAGCAAAATCCCTAACAAGAATGTAGAATTTTGTTTATCTTTATTATTAACTCGAGGACTAAAGAAGTATGCCAACAACAAAATTAGAATTGTCGAGGTCATAAAAACTGACGGGCCGTGTTCTAATCGCTGTTCAAAAGTATTCCCACCGATTCCTAATTCCGTCAAAGCTTCCAAACCAAAGCGAGCCGATGGCAAATAATTCATAACATTAAAGGAAGTCTTACCCGTTTTCATCATGCCGACCAAGGTTGGTAATAAGACGACTGCTGAACTCAAACCAGCCAAAACTGAAGTGATCAAATAATTTCTAATAATCTTCCACTTATTATTTTGACGGAAGAGATTATTCTCAAATCCTGTATAAATAAAGAAACATAATGAAAAAATACAAAGCATATATCCTAAGTAATAGTTGAAGATAATGGCCAATAAAATTGAACAATAATATAGAAGATATTTTTGCTCTTTTATGACCCGCATAACGCCTATCGCTACCAAAGGTAACATTATTAAGGCATCCAGCCACATCAAATCATAAAAGTATGACGCTACGAATCCACAAAAACTATAAGCTAGAGTAAAAATATAATTGGTAAATTTAATCTTTTGTGAGTATTCTTTCAAGAAGTAAGCCATTGCCACGCCCATTGAAGAAATCTTCAGCATGATAATAATATTTGCCGCTGCCGGAATCCCCATTGGACTAAAAAAGACCAATAACAAATTAAAGGGTGACAATAAATAATAGCTCATAACAGGAAAGAAATTATCCCCTAGTGACTGACTGAACAAGTAAAAATGCAGATTACCAGATGTTAACTGACGCCGCAATTCAGTTAAAAAAGTCAGATATTGCGTTCCCAAGTCACTACTCAAGAAATTGTTACTACCAAAAGGCACTAATTTAAAATACGCAAAAATAACCGAAATAATAACGAAATTAAGAAAAAACGCTCCAAGATAATACCGGACATGACGTTTAAGCATATTTGTATCTCCTTACTAACTATCCAAATAATATGGGATAAACCGAATAATTGCAAAAAAGATGCCAAACAAAAAAGGCTTGCTTGCGCAAGCCTGTCATCATATTATTTTTCATAATGTCTACCTCTTGATTTAACGTAATTTAAGTTTTGTTTTGAATGTGTGTGAATGGTTTTTAATTCTTGTATTTTTGTATTTTTGAGTAATGTGATTCTAGTTTAAAAATTTCTTACCATTGTAATTTCTGATCATCTTAGTACAAACAGTTGCTAAGACGGAAACACCAGTAAGCACGAGCAAAGGATGTTTTTTCATAAAATTCACCTCGTTTTTGTATAGCCATATTTGACTATGTATACATAGTACCGAGATATTATGAAAAAGTTTGTACTAAAATTTGAATTATTTGTGAATTAATTAATAGATGGTCGGTGCTTCTCTATATTGATGCGAAACTCTTCTATTACATCTTGGCTGATTTCTGGTATGTCACTTAATTTTCCCAACAGCCACTGTCCCAAGATAAAATATTGTCCTTCTTCTAAAGTAAATTTCTGGGCATAAACGTACTGAATTGCCTGTTCATACTTTTGATGCATCAACAATTCAGTTATATCACGATGGATTTTGTCACTTTGACCTTGTTGCTGCTCAAACACTACTTCAGTTTTTTCGCCGTCTTTTTTTCCGACCATATAACCAAAGCCTTCCGCAAACGACTTAATTTGACGCATGATGAAATCACTATCTTCAGCCATAACATTCCCTCCACTTTACCCACAGTATAGGAAGAAATAATTTTTTTAGCCACAAAAATACCCGAATAACACATTTAATTTGTGATATTCGGGTATTCATAAATTAATTATTTATCAGCTTTTTCTACAGCAGCTCCAGCTAAGGCACTGACGTAGTTAACTGGTTTGTCGAAGTTAGGTTGGAACAAGAAGTCAACCATGGACAACTCATCGATCGTAACTTTCTTTTGAATTGCTAATGACAAGAGGTTAGCTGATTGCGATACATCATACATGCTTGTCAAAGCACCACCGAGAATTTCTCTTGTTTCTGGATCCCATACGAGGTTCATCAAAACAGGAGTAGTTGTCAACATGAACTCTGGACGATAGTTGTCTTCTAGAGATACACTATCAACTTTCTTACCTAGAACTTCAGCGTGTTCTTTAGTCAAACCACTGGCAGCATAAGTTCTGCCGAATAGTTCAACCGCTGAACTAGCTTGTGTTCCCATATAAGCTTCAGTATCTTTTTCGATATTCTTACCAACCAAGATACCTTGACGAACTGAATTAGTTGCCAAAGGAATATATTGGTTGTCGCCTGTTGGATTGTAGTGAACAGATGCTGCATCACCAGCTGAGAAGACGTCTTCTTTACTTGTGTGCATGTATTTATCCACAATCAAAGCACCGTTTGGCAAAGTTTCAAATTCGTCAGCGAACATCTTTGTATTAGGACGGAAGCCAACACACATAACAGCAATATCAGCTTCATAAGTATTTTTATCAGTTTTTACAATTACACTATGATCTGTTTCTTCAAATGACTGAACTTTTTCGCCCATGCCAAGTTTTACACCATTGTCGAGATAATCTTTTTCGGCAACAGCAGACATGTTAGGGTCAAGGTTCTTACCTAAAACGTGTGGTAAAGCATCAATCAAAGTAGTTTCTTTACCAAGAGTTGCATAACCTTCAGCTAGTTCAGCACCGATGTAACCAGCACCAATAACGATAGCACTCTTGATGTCTTTAGCATTTTCTTTCAATTCATTGGCATTAGTCCAATTCTTGCAAAGCATTACGCGGCTTGAATCAATACCTGGAATTGGAGGGATAACTGGAGCTGAGCCAGTAGTAATGACCAACTTATCATAATCTTGCTCGAAAGTTTCCCCACTAACTAGATTTTTAACGGCTAATTTCTTATTATCGAAGTCAATATTTGTAACATCATGTTGCATGTGCATGTGTGCACCAAGTTCTGTCAAAGCTTCGGGACTAGCATAAAACATCTTGTTAGGATCTGAAACACGGTCACTTACCCAAAGTGCGATTCCACATGATAGGAAAGAAAGATTATCATTTCTTTCAAAAACGGAAACTTCCCAATCTGGATGTTCCTTCAAAATATTCATTGCTGAAAAAGTTCCTGCATGTGTACAACCTACGATACTTACCTTCATAATAATTACCACCTTTTACGATTTAATATCATTATAGTTAATATTTTAACATGATTAAAGCGTTTACATACTATATTAAAAAATATATATAGAATATAAATAAATCTAATTAAAAGTATAAACCACCTCACTTACGCCCCATAAAACGTCAAAGTGTCGTTTAAATCCTCTCAAAACGAAAAAATAAACTTAACATTATAATCACATAAATTGAAGTATTTGTGAAACTAAAAACAAATAATTATTTTTTTCTAAAATGAATTTAATTGTTTAAACATATGTGTTATATTATAACCGTGAAAGAGATAGAGATATGATCAATGCAATTCCTTCCTTTTTTAACTCTAAAGGTTGCGATACATCCTCATATCGTAACCGAATAGCTTACTCGCATTCAGGATAAAGTTGCCCCCCTCAATCAACTTTATCCTCCCCTCAAATGCGTTATCCCATTACAATAATTTACTTTGAATGCTTTCATTAATTAATTACAAATCCCTCTCTATTTGACAAATATGGAAACCTCATAAGCATTCATACCTTTATCTCTGACACTACTGGTAATGCCGTTACACATTAGGTGTAACAAAAAAACAAGCCCGTCCCCCCAGATGAGCTGTTTTTTTTTGCTCTTTTTTTCTAATAGATCATACAAGAATTTTTATGGGTAATTCATTATATCAAAAAAATGGTCTATACATCGTGAAAAAATCCACAATGAATTAAATATAATAACATGTTATTTACATATTTATTTATCCAAAATCAAAAAATTATTTTTTCTAAAAATGAATGTACATGTTTAAACATATATGCTATATTATTAACTGTGAAAGGGGCAAAGATATGAAATGCAATTCTTCTTTTTTAACCAAAGAAGGTTGCGATACATCCTCATATCGTAGCCATAAAACTCATTCGCATTCAGAACAAGTTGCCCCCCTCAATCAACTTGTTCTCCCCCTCAAATGCGTTTCCCATTACAATAATTTACTTTGAATGCTTTCATTAATTAATTACAAATCCCTCTCTATTTGACAAATATGGAACCCTCACAAGCATTCATAACTTTGTCCCTGACACTACTGGTAATGCAGAAAAAACAAGCCCGTCCCCCCAAGACGAGCTGTTTTTTTTGCGTTTTTTATTCGAATGACAATTCTTGATTTATTCTATTAGATTTTGTTTAAACATTACGAAGACGGATATATTGAACATATGTGGTTAAACATATTAGGTCTGTTTTGTGATAAACTGCCGTCGTCCGCAAAAGCCCTGTGATTGGCTGGAACGCTGCCGACACAACTTGGAGCCTTTGCTAAGCCCAAGTTCGGGCAAAGTCTTCAAGATTGGTCTTATTCTAAGCAACAAGTTGCTTAGAATAATTTGGCGGCTGAGCCATCACAGGGCTTTTGCTACCGACTAGATTCCATATACTTAATTTTATCGTAATTATTTCATGCGCCAATACAAAAATCCCGTTAGATTGTAAACAAATTACATTCTAACGGGATTTTTATTAACAATATTCAATATCTAATTTTTAGAAGCACTAGATGTAGCGTCTACTTCTACTTCAGGTTTAACAGCAGGTTCTTCAGCTGATTCTGAAGCGCCAGAGTTTGCATCAACTGCTGATTTACTTTCATCTTTCGAAGCACCAGATGTAGCATCCAACTTAGCGTTTGGATCTGGGACTAGTTTTTGACCAGTTTGTTGTAAGTATTGGTCAACGATTGGTTTGATATCAACAGCCCATTCGTTAACACCTTTGTAATTGTCATTTTCATCATGCATTGCTTTGTAATAGTGCATTACGTGATGATTTTCGTCACCACCAGGTACTGGCATTGAAACTAAATCAGTCTTACCACTTCTCAAGTCATAGATAACTTGTTTAACGTGTTTCATAACGCGTTCGATATTAGGGTGAACCTTATCTAAAGCATCTCCGACTTGAGCAGGAACACGTTTAGCTAACATATCTTCAGCTTTGCCAACTTTGTTGTAATAAATAAATTGATTATTTTCATCAACGTAAGTCAATTCAACTGGCATAGTCTTTAAGAAGTAGTTCAATTGATCAACTGTCAACAAACCACTGTCTAATTTGACATAAGTGCCACCTTCAACGGCATTGACTTTCTTAGCAGCTTTGTCCAACCAGTCATCGTCGTTCATGTCGATACCTTGAATAGTTGTGTCAGTTCCTTTTTTAGCAGAAAGGTCTTCGTCTTGATAGCCGTTTGATTGACTAATCAAGTTGATAACTTTGGCAAATTTGATAAAGTTTTGCAAAGTAGTTTGTAAGAAATCAACTGTTCTTTGATCCTTCAAGTCACCATTTTCGTCAAAAGCAGTTTTAACGTCACCTAGCAAAAATTCATTACCAGGCAAGACAACCGCATTAACACCAGGTGCTTCAAGAATTTGTCTCAAATGTAATTGGGCACGTGATGACCCTTGAGTATGGTATGAAGCTCCGACAATCATAACGGGTTTGCCGTCGAAAGGATGTACTTCATAAGATAGCCATTCGATAACGTTCTTCAAGGCTGCAGGAACAGTGTGATTGTGTTCAGGAGTAGCAATGATAACACCATCAGCAGCTGAAATTTTCTTGCAAAGATTTTGAATAACGGGGCTATTTGTTTGGTCATCATCTTGGTTGAACATTGGTACTTCATTGATATCCAAGACATCGACGTCGATTAGTCCTGTAAAATGTTTGGCGATAAAGTTTAATAATGTACGATTATATGATTGATCAGCGATTGATCCAGCAATTCCAACTAATTTCATACTATCCCTCCTAGTCTTTGTCCCATGAGAATGTAGCAGCTTTTTGCTTTGTAGCGTCTTCTGCATTATTCAATTGTTTTGAAATATTAACGAATTGAAGAAAGTCTTGGAAGAGACCGTCTAATTCTTTAACAACATCTTTATCCTTCAAATTGCCCTCATCATCAAAGGCTTGTAATGAATGTGCCAAAAGGAACTCTGAACTAGGCATAATTCTAGCTTTTAATTCTGGCGAATCAAGGATTTGACGTAATTGAGCTTGGGCACGTGATGACCCAAGAGATCCATAAGAAGCACCGGTAATCATAACGGGCTTGTCGACAAATGGATGGATTCCATATGATAGCCAAGCTAAGGCACTCGACAAAACAGCCGTTACAGAGTGATCGTATTCAGGAGTAGCAATAATGACACCGTCAGCATCCTCAATTTTCTTAGCGATGTCTTTGGCCAATTGTGGCACATACTTATCTGCACTCTTCTTAAAGATTGGCAAATCCTTGATTTCAACTAATTCAATTTCAGCGTAATCTTGGAAATGTCTCTTCATATACTTCAATAATTCACGGTTGGTTGATTTTTGGGAATTTGATCCCACAATAGCGATAAATTTATTCATCATTAATCATCCCACTTCTATTTTATTGTCATGTTAATTGTAAAATGTTTCACTAGGTAAAGCAATATAATTATGTGATTGTTTTCATATAGTATAGTTATATTTTCTTAAAAATATCTTTCAATCCGCTAGTAACAAAGGTCTCTAAGTCCTTCGTAATAAAGACAGCTTCAATTCCCTTTTGTGCTTCAATCAAAGCCATACCACGTTTTATACCTTGATAAAAGCCAATCGTTGACCAAATTTCACCGTCAATCGACTTGTCACTAATAATTGTCACACTAGCAAGGTTATTTTTGATTGGATAGCCAGTTTTTGAATCAAACATGTGGTGATATTCATGACCATCAATTACTAACTTGCGTTCATAAATACCAGACGTACCAATTGATTTTTCAGGAATATGCACGACACCTAAGGAGACATCTCGCGGCTTAATGGGATTTTGAATACCGATATTCCATAACTTGTCCTCATGCAAACTGTCGCCGACTAACAAAACATTACCACCCAAATCAATAATTCCCGTCTGAACACCACGTTTTTGCCAAAGCTTTTTGATCTCGTCAGCAATATAACCTTTGGCAATACCACCAAGGTCGATCTCCATACCTTTTTCTTGCAAAAATACGCTCATATTGGCGTCGTCGAGGATTATTTTTTCAGGGTCGATAATTTGTAAGCGTTGCTTGATATCTTTGTCACAAGGCTTGTTGGCACCCTTAAAACCAATTTTCCACAATTTGACTAAAGGTCCGATTGCTACATTAAAGCCTAGATGTTTGCGACTGACTAAAACAGCTCGTTTGATTAAATCATACGTATCTTCTGGCACCTGAACTGGCTTGATACCGGCATTGTGATTGATCGACATGACTTCTGACTCGTTACGATTGACGGTCAACTTATCTTCAAAGTTTTGAATCAACTTGTAACCAGCCTCTAAATCAGCCACACCACTAGGTTCTGCCACTGACAAGTTGATCACTGTTCCCAATGCATAATAGCTCTTGTTAATTAGCCCCATTGAACTTTCCTCAATTCATAAAAAAATAATTTACGATAGTGAACACCCTCTATCATAGTCTTTTGTGTCGTTTACGACAAAGGTAAGTTATTCACAATATCCATAAATAGAGTTATATTAATCCTAACATTTAGAGGAATTGGAGTGAATGAAATGTTTGAGGATTCAAAATTAAATTGGAACGCAACTTATGACGTTATCGTTTTAGGATTCGGTGGTGCTGGTGCCAGTGCTGCTAGATTTGCGGCTGACAACAACGCCAAAGTTTTGATTACTGACTCAGCTCCAGAGGGTCATGAGGGTGGCAATACTCGCTATGCTGGTCAAGTTATTTCATCAGGTGACAATTTAGATGATTTACGTAAATATTACGAAGATTTAGCTTTCCCATTGTCATATGACAAGGATTTGATGGAAACTTTCGTCAAAGGACTCTATGACATCCCTAATTACCTAGAAAATTATCTCGGTGTTAAACCATTTATCATGGGCAAACACCCAGAATCACCAGTATCTAAGGCTTTGCACTTTATGGCTCACGAATACCCAGAATTCCGTGGTCAAGCTACTCACGAATTAGTCGCTGTCCATGAAGGTGTCGCTGACTCTGCTCTTTGGAAAAATCTCCGTCAACAAGTTTTAGACCGTGCTGACAAAATTGATGTCTTGTATCAAACACCCGCTAAACACTTGATTCAAGATCCAGCAACAAAGGCTATCGTTGGTGTTCAAATCGAACGTAATGGCAAACTTTTGAATGTCAAAGCCAACAATGGTGTCGTCATGGCTACCGGTGGTTTTGAAAACAATCCTGAAATGGTCGAAAATTACCTCGGCGAAACTAGTCTAAATCCTATCGGTTCCCTTTATAACAAAGGTATCGGTGTCACAATGGCTAGTGAAGTCGGTGCTAAACTTTATAACATGAACAATTATGAATCTTATGGCATTTTCCATGGACTAACTCCTAAGCCAGCTAAAGGTCAACGTTCACAATTCTTGCCATTCGACTGGCCTGCATTCCACCAAGGCAGTTTGATTGTTGTCGGTGATGATGGAACTCGTTACTTCGATGAAAATGAAATCCACCGTCACGGACACATCCAAGATCACGGCAATTGGAGAGTTCCTTTAGCTCAACGTCATCCTTATGTTGTCTTTGATCAAAAGAAGTACGACGAATTAAAGAATGATAAAAACGCTCCTTATCCAGAATTCTTAGAGTCAGTCGTTAAAGCTGATGATTTGAACAGTTTAGCTGAAGTAATGAACGTTGATGCTGACAAGTTGGCAAGCACTATCAAAGACTTCAACCACTTTGCAGAAATCAAACGTGACTATGCCTTTGACCGTGATGCTGATACTTTGACAGCCTTCGATGATGGTCCTTACTACTGTTTAGCTATGGTTCAAGGATTATTGAATACTCAAGGTGGTCCCGTTCACAATTCCAACGCAGAAGTTGTTGATGTAAACGATGAAATCATCCCTCACCTATACGCTTGTGGTGAATTAGGAAGTTTGATGGGACGTCAATACAACGGTGGTAGTAACCTTGCTGAAAACTTGATTTTTGGTAAGATTGCCGGTGAAAATGCTGCTAAAGAAAAAGACGTTGAGTCAGTTAAAGTCGACGCTAATACCTCAGCTAGTGTTCACGAAGAGGGCTTAGGATCTGATGTTGGCGAAGAACACTATGAAACTAACGACAACCAATACATCGGTAAATCAACTGCCGGTATGGGAAATGAAATCGTCGTTCGTGTCACTGCCAATAGCAAAGACGACATTCAAGATATCGAAGTTTTGAAACAAAGTGAATCTGACGATTACGGTCTCAAAGCTGTTAAGGAATTGCCAAAAGAAATCGTAGAAAAGAATTCGGTCGATGTTGATACAATTTCTGGTGCTTCTGCTTCAAGTAAAGCTATTAAAGAAGCCGTTTCTGATGCTTTGAAACAAATTAAATAAAACTCTTTTAGGAGTGCAATTGCACTCCTATTTTTTTGCACTAAAAAAGGACACCGCTAAACGATGCCCTTCATGGGAGGTATTTCCTAAAATTATCAATGCCGTCTGCAGGATTTGAACCTGTGACCGCCGGTTTACGATACCGATGCTCTACCAACTGAGCTAAGACGGCTTAAAAAAAATACACCTAATTCCAATGAACTAGATGTAATATATTGAGACACCTAGGTATTTCCTAAGTATTTATAACTCCGGATGTCAGACTCGAACTGACGACACCCTGATTAACAGTCAGATGCTCTACCAACTGAGCTAATCCGGAATAATTCAATAGCTCTTTAACAGAACTATTAAATCTTATCAATTTATAAGCCTCAGGTCAATAACTATTTGGCATTTTCTTTAGTAATTTTTGTAACTCCACCCATATATGGCACTAAAACGTCTGGAATTGTTACAGAACCGTCTTCATTTTGGTAGTTTTCCAAAATAGCGGCAACTGTACGACCAGCAGCAAGTCCTGAACCATTCAATGTGTGAGCTAGTTTTGTCTTACCATTTTCGTCACGATATCTGATGTGAGCACGACGAGCTTGGAAGTCTAGACAGTTTGAACAACTTGAAACTTCACGGTACTTGTCTTGAGCAGGCATCCAAACTTCAAGATCATAAGTCTTAGCAGAACTGAAACTTGCATCCCCACTTGAAAGAACGATTACGTGGTATGGAAGTCCTAATTGTTTTAGGATATTTTCAGCATTAGCAGTCAATTTTTCTAGTTCGTTGTATGATTCTTCAGGTTTTGTAACCTTAACCATTTCAACCTTGTTAAATTGGTGCATACGGATCAATCCACGAGTATCACGACCGGCAGAACCTGCTTCAGAACGGAAACAAGGTGTCAAAGCTGTAACATATTTTGGCAAATCTTTTTCGTCCAAAATCTTGTCAGCAAAGTAGTTTGTCAAAGGAACTTCGGCTGTAGGAATCAAAGTCAATGGGTTTTCATCAACCATAACTGTGTAGACATCTTCGGTAAACTTAGGGAATTGACTAGTACCAAACATGGCGTTGTTGTTAACCAAGTATGGAGGGATTACTTCTGTATAGCCTTCTTTTTGGTGTTGATCCAACATGAAGTTGTAAACAGCACGTTCAAGTCTAGCACCCATACCAATGTAGTAAACAAAACGTGAACCTGAAACTTTAGTAGCTTGTTCGAAGTCTAAAATTCCCAGTTCTTCACCGATATCCCAGTGGTGTCTTGGTTTGAAGTTTTCTTTAGGAACGGCACCGACTTTTCTGATTTCAACGTTAGTACTTTCATCAGGACCAACGGGAACAGAATCATCAGGGATGTTGGGTAGACGAACTAAGATGTAGTTCATCTTGTTTTGTGTTTCTTCAAGGTCAGCATCGATCTTCTTGATATCGCCACCGACTTTTTTCATAGCAGCGATTTCGTCACTAGCGTCTTCTTTGTTGCGTTTCTTGTTAGCAATTCCTTGAGAAACCTTGTTTCTTTCTTCCTTCAAAGTTTCTGTCTTAACTAACAACTCACGACGTTTTTCATCGTATGAAAGTAATTCGTCGATTTCTTCACTTGTAACGCCACGTGAAGCTAATTTGTTTTTGATCCATTCAGGATCTTTTCTGATTAGCTTAATGTCTAACATAAATTCATCCTCCATTATTTGTGAACTTGCACGATTAGCCTAGGTAACTGTTTCCTGCAATATAGCGGAAACGAGCTACACAAGGGCTAATCGTCCTTGTTCCGCTCTCTAATATAAAAAAAGGTCGAAACATCCCAATAAAGGGACGAATCGACCATTCGCGGTACCACCCAGTTTCAGAGTATAACAATACCCTGCACTTTCAGATTTTATCGGATCAACCCGAACGGAATTACCCGTTGCCAGAATGCTGGAATAAAACCTTGACGATTTTCACCGACCATCGTCTCTCTGAAAGGTTTGTGAGTAGGCACTCTCTTAGCTTTATATTCATTGTTAATCATAATTTAAAATGTTATAAATATCAACTAGTAATGACCACCATTTTTAGTAGCTTCGACATCGATATCTTCTAGCTTCAAGAACTTCGTCTTATGCTTGATCTTGTAGTAAGCCCAACACATGAACAAAATAATCAAACCACTATAACTGATCAAGAGACGACCAATATTGAAATCAACCATCGAACGCACATCTTGTCCAATAATAATAATGATACCTAGGATGATAGCTAGAATTGGTCCAAATGGGAACCACTTAGCCTTATACTTCAAGTCATCTAGACTGTAGCCCTTGAATAAGTATGCTTTTCTGAAACGATAATGAGAAAAGGCAATCCCAATCCAAGCGATAAATCCGGTCAAACCACTGGCTGCAACCAAGAGTTCATAGAAGGAATCTCCATACAAACTAGTGAATAAGGCTGCCCCACCAACTAAAGCAGTTAGTAGAAGTGAGAAGACTGGTACACCACGACCATTAGTTTTTTCAAAGACCTTTGGTGCCATATTATTTTTACTCATTGACCAGAGCATTCGACTGGCAGCGTATAGTCCAGAATTAGCAGCGGAAATTACTGAAGTTAAAATAACAGCGTTCATAACTCCGGCAGCTAGTGGAATACCAACTTTCTTGAAGACAATCGTAAAGGGACTGATAGCAATATCGCCAGCGTCTGATCCCAAAAGATTTGGACTAGTATAAGGAATCAAAGCACCAATAATGGCGATAGACAAAATGTAAAACAATAAAATTCTCCAAAAGACTTGTTTGATAGCCTTTGGGATACTCTTTTCAGGAGTTGCTGATTCACCAGCTGTGATACCGATCAACTCAGTACCTTGGAAGGAGAACCCGGCAACAACGAATACACTTAGAAT
The DNA here is from genome assembly GCF_014058425.1 of Companilactobacillus pabuli. Taxonomy (NCBI): domain Bacteria; kingdom Bacillati; phylum Bacillota; class Bacilli; order Lactobacillales; family Lactobacillaceae; genus Companilactobacillus; species Companilactobacillus pabuli. The sequence continues at coordinate 254,240 of NZ_CP049366.1, read as the reverse complement.
CGCCGGAACGCCTCCAACGAAAGGTGCTTTTTTATATGTATAATTTGTCAACCCAACAAAGTTTTCATTTCCTAAAATTCCTAATATACTTAAGACACCAACAATCAAGAAAATGATAACAGCAGTAACCTTGACTGATGATAACCAGTATTCAGTTTCACCAAACGAACTTACCGAAATAAAGTTAATTACCAAGAGCACGATCATGAAAGTTAAACTGATCTTCCACGAGGTCCAACTTGGGAACCAATATTTTACAACTATAGAGATTGTGGATAAATCGACCGCCAAAGTAATCGCCCAGTTGAACCAATAATTCCAACCTAACGCAAAACCAAAAGCAGGATCGATAAATTTTGTAGCATATGTCGCAAATGAGCCGGAAACTGGCATGTAAGTTGCCATTTCTCCCAAACTAGTCATTAAGAAGTAAACCATAATACCAATAGCCACATAAGCTATCAAGGCACCTCCAGGACCAGCTGTTGAAATTGAGGAACCGCTTGCCACAAACAAACCAGTTCCAATTGACCCACCAAGTGCGATCATCGACAAATGACGGGTCTTCAACGACCTATTCACATCATTATTTTCCATCTTTCATTCCCCTTTTTGGATATAAAAAAAATCCTTATTATCAGAGGAACTACCGACAATAAGGATTATAATTATCCCATTAATCAATAGCTCAACGAATTAGAGAGTGTCTCCGTTTGCCGGCAATATTGCGGAAACGAGTTACAAACGGCAGGCTGCTGTGCTTTTGCCCAGAACCTAAACGCCGTTCTCCACTCTCTTAATCGACAGTCCACCACCTATTAAGCAGTAGCCCAATCAAATTACCAAGTAGGGATAATTGATTTCGGCAAACTTTCCTTTCATATCTTTTCAAAGTACCCTATCCATACTCCAAAATACTAATAATAAAGATTGCACCTCTATCTGATTACAAAACATTATAAATAAATGTTAAGATAGTAGCAAGTAGTGTTTCATTTATTATTAAATTATTTTAATTAAACGTTACCGGGGGAAGACAAATGTTGGAGCAAATTTTCTTAGTTAAGCAAGACGTAGAAAAATACAAAATGCTAACTGTTATAAAATCTTTACCTCCTCGTGAAGTAAACCTAAGCAACATTAGTAATCGACTACAATTCACCTACCAAAAAACATATAATATTTTTCAAGCATTACTGGAAGATTTAGCTGACGTCGCTCCCGACATTGACCCTAGCGATACGAAAATCGAGTCAATCGACTTCAGAAAAGTTTCCATTGATACTTACCGACTATTTTTGGTAAAAAACTCAGTCGTTTTCCAAGCCTTCAATTATGGTTTGACTAATGCCAATCCGTCATTTGAGAGTTTCAGTGACGAACACTTTACGAGTAAGTCCACTTTAAATCGTCGAATGTCTAAATTCAGAGCTTTTCTCAAAAACTTCGGTCTCAAGATTTCCAACTCGACACTTGAGATCAAAGGTAATGAGAAAAATATCCGTTGGATGGCATACTATGTTTATTGGTACACATATCACGGGCAAGAATGGCCATTTAGTTTGATTCAAGAAAATTCTATCGATCAAATTATCGGTCGGACTGATATTACCTTCGATAATCCAATCGTTCATTTCCAATTAAAATATTTTCTAGCAATTTCTAGAATTCGTTTGATCAAACGTCACTATATCGACGAACTACCATATTATAGCGATGTTTTTGGCACTCAAAGTCTAGGCGAAGATATTTTGACACAAGAAGATTATCCTATCGTGCCAGTAGTTGCTTTAGATAATGAAAACAAATTGATCAATCTCTTCAGAAGAACCGCCTTCCAACCTAGCGATACTTCATTTGAGCAACCAATCAATGCCAACGCTAGAATCAATCCGAAGTTCTATGCACTCGTTTATCACTTTATAGATTTCTTAAAGGAACATTACCACGATGATATGTCGGTCTACCATAACCAAAAGACTTTGAAACACATCATGACTTACGTAACACGTGACATCGTTTTCTACTACATTATGGCACCTTATTCCTTAATGCATTTGGATTCGATGTATCCTAATGAAGATAGTGAGAAGAACTTTACTGACTTGTATAAAGATGTCTACACCTTCTTCTCTAACGTCGACCAAAATGAATTCCCTGGAATCTACAACGCTGCAGAATTGATTTCTAAAGACTTATATCAAGTTTTGCCTAGTTATATCTCCACTATCCGTGCTGAAGATATTATCAAAGTCAAAGTCTTGATTGATCCTGGTAACCAAACCGCCGAAGTTGTTTTGAGAAATATCCGGACTTTGGACTTCGTTGAGATCGTTCCTAGCAATGTTTTCGATGATGTCGATGTGTTGATCACTTCAATGGATGTGTTGCCTTTGGATATCGAACGCAAGAAGTATCCTGAGAATTTGAAAGTTATTCCTTGGGATATTTCTTCAACGCGTCCTGATTATATTTGGTTGTTGATTCAATTGAATCAGGTTTACGTTAAGAAAATCAAGAATAAACAAGATGAAGAAAAGAAGAAAAAGGCATTGTAGTATTGGTGTTATATTGCCGTCGTCCGCAAAAGCCCTGTGATTGGCTGGAACGCTGCCGACACAACTTGGAGCCTTTGCTAAGCCCAAGTTCGGGCAAAGTCTTCAAGATTGGTCTTATTCTAAGCAACAAGTTGCTAAGAATAATTTGGCGGCTGAGCCATCACAGGGCTTTTGCTACCGACTAGATAGTTGTTTTATTTCTTAATTACGATAAAAAATCAAAATAGCTCTATAAGGATGCAATTTACATTCTTATAGAGCTATTATTTTGCCTAATTTGCAATTGAATTGACTAAGGTCCAATTTAGAGTTCCTTGATATTTGCCTGCTGGTGATACTTGGTCTTGGTTTGGTTCTAGTAACAAGCCAGTATTTTTCGTCCAACCAGCTGATAGATCACTAATAGTCTTATCTTGGTATGAGGTCAAGTCTTGAGCTATCAATTCATCAGAACTAGTCAATGGTTCAGTGGTTGCTTGATTCTTTTTATAAACCAAATCACCGTTAAACTTTTTACCATCCATTGATAATCCGGTTGATGAAACATCTAGCTTCCAAGGAGATCTGAGACTTGTGACGGTCAAATCGAAATCATTTTTTCTGGCAATGTATTTCTTAGTTGTCTGATAATTAATATCTTGAAAATCTAGATTTTTTGAAACAGTCAATTTCAAAATTTTATCAGGGACTTTGTTGCCTTCAATTTTGAATTGCGGAGTACTTGTTGTTTCAATCGCATTATCACCTTTGAACGTAGCTGGTGCTGGTGAAACCGTAATTTCTTGACCAGTTGAATTAGTGGCAGTGCCGTTTAAAACGATGTCAGCACTCGTGTAGCCAGTACTTGCATCGATTGTTCCGAGGTCTTTTGTCAAAGTGTAACTCAAAGTACTATTGGTCATCCCTTTAGCATCAGAAATTGTGATTGGTGCACTACTATTGCCATTGGCGTCTTTATAAGTGATCGTAGCTGAACGATATGTAACGTCAGTTGGCAAATTCAAATCAGAGACGATATTTTGCCAATTTTCACGTGAAGTATCATCCCATTTCAAGTTGTAATCAAAGCTCAAATTATCACCATTATTGACGGTATTGTCGGTTGAATCGTCAGTGATAGTTTTGTTCAAATCGTTATCAGTCAATGAAGATGTTACTTTGGCGGTGGCTAAAGCAGGAATTGATTCAAAGACTGCCAACTTGCTGTAATTGGCTTTTTCATTATTGGCACCGGTCAAGCCCCAATAAACGTGTCCATCGGTTGGATTACCAAGTTCACTAGGATCAACCGGAATAGTTTCCTTAACTTCGTCATAATATTCACTCTGACCTGTATTAGCAGTTCCGTCAGGATATTTGTCATTGTAGTCATAACTAATCGTAGCCGGATTGCCATTTTCAGCTGGATTCCAAGTAAAGGTCAAATGATGCCAATAAATTGGATTACCATTTTCATCGTCACCGTCAATCAAGTGAGTCTGAGTTGGTGCTGCTTGATAAGTTGACAAAGCCTTACCTTTATTGGAAACACCTGTGATATAAGCCCACAAGCTACCATTTCCAATCGTTGAAAGGCTGGCCTTTAGTTGATCATCGTTACGAATATTGTTTAAATCCAATGACTTGTATGAAACTGAATTGCCAGGATAAGTCAAATTGATCAAACCATAAGAACTACCCGTATTACCTAATTTTAATGAAGGAATATAATTGTCAAAATCAACATTCAACAAATCATTATAGGCTGGAAAAGTAGCAGGTGGAGTGTCTGTACCTTTAGGTGTATCAAAACTATTCAATGTGTAGTACAAATATTTCTTTCCACCGGTATGTATGACATTATCGTAATCTATTGAAGATTCACCAATTTGAATAGGCTGTTGAAGCTTACTCCCCATCAAATTGTTATCTTCTGTTTTGAAGTTCAAAGCAATACTGTTACCAACTGCAGTCTGAGCGGCCTGTTCCGGGGTATTAGTAGTAGCGCCAGAACTAGAGTCCTTACTCCAACTCCAATTACCCAAAAGATTAGTCCCAATATCTTTCAATTTAGCTGTATCGGCTCCCATCGAACCTAGAGATTGCATCCCAGCTCCCATGGCAGAGGTTCCACGCGAATCATTTTGCAAAACTAACGACATCCCTTCGCCATTGCTCAAAGGATCGGTATCTTCTCCAGAACCAAAATAAAGCCAAACTGAAACGGTTTGTTTCTTATTTATATCAATATAATTGTCGCTACCACTACCGATTTTTGACCAAGCAGCACCTACACTTTTTTCGTCACCACTCTTAGCCATATCCAAAACACGACCATTATGCTTATCAGATGAATCGCTAGAATTATTGTAAATGGTGGCCGAATTAGTTTGATACGAATAATTGTCATCTTCAGTAGATGTCTTCTCAAAATTGCCAACATCAAAATACTTCGAAATATCCAAACCAACCGGCGCATTGTTAATAGCATCGCTGTCGGTGTCCGCAAAAACCACTTGAGCAGTAAACGGCATGAGAACAATAAATGTCAATAATAAAGCCGATAGAACAGCCAATCCATTTTTGTTATTGAACGTAACACGTCACTCCTTCAATTATCTCTATTATTATGATAGTTCATAATTAAAGTGTTGAACGTTAATAAATAATAAAATTATTTTTGATTATTGAATTATTTTGTTAAAACTTATCTAAAATTTCATGCATGGAAATAGTCTCTTGATTATCAAGTCTCCTCTTTTATATGGACATTGTGGTATGTAAGTCGTGAATGTTCAGCTCTTATGTATTAAATATTACGCAAAAAAATGGTTCTAAACTTTCTGGTATTGATGAACAATCAATACCAGTTTTTTTATACTCTTTGAAATAAAAAAAGAACATCACTGTTCTCGTGTTAAGATTTAAGCGACCAAACCAAATCAAACAGGAGTGAACAATGATGTCCCAAGACAATTCTATACTATGTGCACTAGACATAAAAGACAATAATATAAAAAATGTTTCAGTAAAGGATGCCAAGATAAAAAAACGTGGCGTTATAAAACACATTAAAATAGTGAATGCTGAACTATCTTATTCTTTATATAGGTGCCCTCAATGTGGAATGAATACACTAGTTAAAAATGGTAAAAGAACCACTAATGCAAGATTAGCTAGCTTTAATGGTATCGAGTACCACCTAGTACTAAGAAAGCAACGATTCCTGTGTAGGAACTGTGGAAGCACCTGCGGTGCCCACAGTGATCTATTGATAAAAAATCATACTATGACCAAACAGATTAAGAATAGAATCTTTTCCATGGCTAAAGAATCATTTACTCTGTCATCAATAGCTAAAGTCATCGGTATTTCAGCCAATACTGTAAGTAGGATTTTATATAGTAATACCAAAATTCCTAATAGATGTGCGCATTTGCCAGAAAATCTTTGTTTTGATGAGTTTAGATCCGTAAAAAATATTTTTACATTTATCGCCATCGATGCGGATACGCATCGATTGGTCGAATTGATACATGACAGACTGTCTAAAACAATAACTGAACACTTTATAAATAATTACAGCTTATCGGAACGACAAGCTGTAAAAACCGTATCAATCGACTTAAATGCCAACTATCAATTAGTCGTTCATCGTATATTCCCCAATGCTCGCATTGTCGTAGATAGGTTTCATATAGTTCAACTTTGTAGTAGAGCCTTGGATCAAGTACGTATCAATTCTTTAAAAAAATTGCCTGATAAAAAATCTCGTATATATAAAGCAATGAAATCTGATTGGCGTCTATATCATCTTCCAGAGGAAGATGTAGACGATACTCATATAAAATTTATTGTCGGCATAAATGAATTTACGACTATTCAAAATGTCATCGATATAGCTACTGATGAAATACCAATTTTCAAGGAAGCTTATGGTACTTATCAGAGTATTCAAAGATCAATAAGATATCATGACATAAATCTACTTCAGGAAACTACTTCTGGATATAAAAGAAATGGAACTGCAATGGATACAGCCATTACAACGTTACGAAAAAACATAGATTATGTGAAAAATAGTTGCTTATTGCCATATTCCAATGGCCCTCTAGAGGGCACCATTGGAAAGATAAAGAAACTAAAAAGAAATTCTTATGGCTTTAGAAATCTTGAACACTTTATTAAAAGAATAAGACTGATTTGTGCATAGAAAAAGAGCATCCTTGATGAGGATGCTCAATGAGCTCAAAATCATTCATCAATACGATTTGACAAAGAGCCAAAAAAATCGTCTTACCAATCAAAATTAGTAAGACGATTTTATCTTTATTTCTTATGACGTTCTGAGCGAGTACTACCTGATCTTGAATCTTTTGACTTGTCAGGTTTCTTAGTACTTCTCATATTGAGTTTGCCACGACCTTTAGTTGGACCATTGCCCTTATTACGTTGTGAGTAGTAGAGATACATCCAAACTACGACGGCAATCAAGACAATAATTCCAATGATGATACCAATCCATTGTTTGTTGTTGGATTCTTGTTTTGGTGAAGCAGCATCATTGACGTTATCAACTTGACGTTGTTTGACAGTGATATTGTAATCAAACGACTTTTCAAAACCAGAATCGTTCTTTAATGTGATGTGTGCTTTGTAAGTTCCCGCGTCCAATTTCTTCACTGGAATAAAGTAGTTGAATTGCGAATTAGGAGCGATTTGCAGGTTATCTGCACTATAGTTGGTCTTCTTACTACCATTAGTAATTTCTGCCTTCAGGGACACTTTATTGATGTTTATCGGTGCTGTATTGTCCAAGGTGTAGGCAATTCCTGTCGATCCGGCTACAGCTTTTGGTGCAGCGGAAGTCAAATGCATATCAGGCATGACACCATCATCTTTGGAGCGCAAAACTACCCCTTTGACGTAGCGAACTTGATTCTTAATATTGATGTTTTTAGACTTCGTTGGACTAACAGAAGCTGTCGTCGTAACACCACCCAAAATAATCCCAGAATATTCAGAATCGGGTGACTTTACTTTGAACTCGACCGTCTTATTTTCACCAGTAGCCAAGTGGACAGTTTGTTTACGTTTGCCTTCGACTAGGGATGTCAAAGATGGCAATTTTGACTTGTACAATTGAGCGTTGTACTTATCATAGCCAATCACACCAGAGTCCGCCGTATAAGCATTATTGACTTCAGCCGTGACTGTGATTGATTTACTACCAGTATTAGCAATCAAAACTTTCAAAGTCTGATCTTTTTTAGGTTCAACTTTGAGATCAAAGAAAGACTCATCTTTGTTAGTTTGATTGTCTGGCAAAATCGCCTGAATCGCATAGGACTTATCAGGCGCAGCTTTGACTGTTGTCGCGAAAGGTAAAAATGTCGCAATTAATAGTAATAATGTGGAAAAAAAGACAATTATTCGTTTCTTCATACTTTTAACTCCTACCTGAATGCCATATTGCCCAGAAAATTAGGAAAATCAACGATACTAAGACGCAGACGATTAAGATGTAAGTCGTTGTCTTATTGTAAATCAGACCCTTACAACGCTTGTTAATGTCGTTAGCCTGATCTTGGGTGATGGTATAAGTTTTGTGGAACGTCCAAGTAGCCTTCCCACTTCGAGCCGCACCTTTGACGACGTACTTCCCCGCTTGAATTGGAGTCGTATTTTGGTCAAAGTCAACTGGAATACGAGAATTTGGGGCTACTTTAGGATATGTGAGATCCGCTGACATAGTTTTTGGACCTAGGTTGAATCTATCAAGCCAACTCTTGCGTTTGACTGTTACGTGGACGATGACTTTTTTCATCATCCCTGGTTCTTTATTTTGGAGGTTTACTATTATATGAGGTTTCTTATTAATTACATCTAAAGATAGATTATGTAATGATAATATTCCCCCAACAGGTTTATTATCATCAGTTATCCATACGGGTACATCCGCAGTTCCTGACACAGCACTATCTAATGAACGGATACTAAAACCTCCAAGAACCAAGCCATTAATTTTTTTTGAAGGTAACTTAACTTTAAATTTTAAATCTTTTGTTTTATTCGGAGCTAATGTTACCTTCTGAGATTTAGTCATATCTGAAAAAGCATACTTTAATCCATACTGACCCGCTTTTACATCATCAGTATAAACTATTTTTCCATCCATTGAAGTCGTGGCATTAGTAGGCACAACTTTCAAATGCAATCTTCTAATGCCAAAATTCGACAGTGAAATTTCCAAAGTTCTTTCTGAATTTGAATCACCAATAATTTGGAAACGATCAGTAACATCCGAATCTCCAATTAAAGGAGTAACGGTTAAGCCATCAATATCAGCTTTTACATAATTATCAAACGAAAAGAAGGACACTAGTGAAAGAAATATTCCAAAAACTAAACATACTACTTTTTTATTCATAATAACCTCTAATTAAAAGCTCTGTATGCTTCTATGATACTAAAAAAGCCGTTCCAATTGTTGGAACAGCTTAATATTTATTTATTAATTAACGACGACGTCTTCTAGTTGTATTTCCAGAATTATTGTTGTTATCTTTATTATTATTTCTCTTACCTAAATAGACTCCTAAGCCCAAAATAATTGCTAGAGCTAGAACACCTAGCAAGATCCATAGCCATAGATAATTAGGTTTAATTCCTGCTAATTTGTTGTATTTAGCAGCATCGTTGTTTGTGATTGTGAAGTCTTTATTGATTACCCAACTCTTGATTCCACCTGCTGTTTTATACGTTAATTTCAAGTGATAATTACCAGCCTGGAGTCTCTTTTTTCCCCAAGAAATTGAATAATTATAAGTAGATGTAGGAGCTAAATTTTGATTATTCTTAACTTCAGTAATTTTGAATTTCTTATCACTTTTACTTGTTACAACTGCCTTTGAACTTAATTGACCAGCATACGCATTATTTGCATTGTGAACTTTTGCAGTCACACCAGCATTTGGTCCCTTTGCAGAACTAACTGTATTTGGTCTGACCGACATAACTGAATATTTAGGTTCTTGATTTTCCTTACCATTTTGATGTATTTGAATAGGTATAGAATAACTAAACTTATTCTTTAATAAAGTACCATTTGATGAAACAGTTTCTTTTGCTTTTTCTTTATAAGGACTGACATTAAATCCTCCCATTATATACCCATTAAAAGATTTCTTAGGTATAACAATGTTTGCAGTTAATGTAGCAGTCTTGCCAGCTGGAACACTTGCATATGATAAAACAAAAGTTTCGGATCCGGTGCTATCTCCGGTATTATCACTATTCAAAACAACGTTGGCATTAGTACCGCCGCCACCTAGAAGTCCAGAAGTGTCATCTGACTTACTGGCGACAACCGCTACCGGTGCTGACCTGTCAGCGCCACCTCCTGTCGTGCTGTTAGATTCGGCAATTACATGTGTAAGACCAAATCCTCCAATCACACCCAACAATATAACGGCAATTGCGAAGAAACCGACTACTCGCTTTTTGACATTGAGACTTTTTCTAGTTCTCATTCTTTTTTTCATATAAAAAACCTCTTCATCAAAAGTCTGTCTGTTTTCTCCTTACGCTTTGTATAGTACCATCTGTCTACCTCATAACTAGTCCGAAATTATTAAGAATTTCTTACAAGAAATGAATCATTTCTTCAAAAGGTAGTATTTAACCAGATTCGACTGCATTGCATATGGAAGCGCTTGATTGACTTCATAAATGTATTTAAATCCCAATAATTCCAATAATTTTTGTGGTGCTTGATTATCTTTTTCACTTGATGCCCAAATCTCAGTCAAATTCAACTCGTTAAATCCATAATCGATTAACAGCTGAACTGACTCTTTGGCGAAACCTTGATTGCGAAACTTCCTATTAATTACGAATCCTATTTCTCGTGTTAGTAGCAAATCGTTACTTGCGCCACGTTTGTTCATTTCGATTATTCCGACCATCTGATCAGTATCTTTTTGAGCAATGACGAAAGCGCCATCCCTTCTTTGATACATCTCCAACAAATTGTGGGCAAAATTTTCATCAGCTGTATATTCCAATCCAGCTAAATCATGATTAGTTTTGTCCTGTACCAATTTAAAGAATTCAGGAAAATCTTCTTTTTGAAAATCTCGAATAATTATTTTCTTTCCTATTAAGTTCATCGCTATATTCCTTGTCTTCTCAGTCTAATTTCTAGGTTTTTGATTCATGGTCATTTATAATAAATTTAGTTCGAATAGAAAGGTGTGATTTGTATGGATTTAGATTTTAAGGGAGAAACGATTACTACTTATGGTGATCCTTTGACTGTAGGTGAAAAGTTCCCTGATTTTACTGTTCTAAATAAAGATAACAATGAGGTCAAGTTGAGCAGTTTCTTAGACAAGCCTCTACTTATCAGTGTTGTTCCAAATATCAATACTAGTGTCTGCAGCGTGCAAACTAAGCATTTCAATGAAGAAATTGATGGACATTCAGAAATCAACTTTGTGACTATTTCAACTAACACTCCGGAAGAACAATCTCACTGGTGTGCTGCTGAAGGGGTTAAGAACATGGTCATGCTATCTGATATCGACCATGACTTCGGTAAGAAATCAAAGATTTGGATCAGAGATCGTAATATTTTAGCTCGTTCCGTTTGGGTCGTTGATAAGAATGGTGAAATTATCTATTCCGAAATCGTACCTGTTCAAACTGATGAACCTAGTTATGATAAGGTCCTCGGTCAACTAAATGAATTAGTAAAGTAAAAAATTAAGGTAGCCGTTTGACTGCCTTTTTTTAATGCCTAAATTAACGCCGACGATGCTTTACAAAAGTTACAAAATGCAAGATACAAGCCAACAAGACGAAGAAAATCACTGTAAAACTGACGTAGTTCAACCAGAAGTTACTGCCGATCCAGCTCTTTAGTGGCACTTGAATCCCCATTGTAATTAATGCCATTACCGCAATCATGAAGAATAATTGAATATATCTTTTCACAGTTGAATCATCCTTTCTCTTTTTGACAGATATCTTTTTCGCATATTTGTGACACAATTCTTTCTTATTATTAGGAATTTCTTTCATCCCAAAAGTATTTGGCAAAACTATCTCGCCGACTTTGATCACGCCAGCAGCTGACATCACTCGATCAATCGTCTTGAAACTTTCGTCAGTGACACCGGTTAAAAAGTTTTCCAAAGTCGAGACGTAACAAGAACTGATACTCAAATAATGCTTATTCTTGAATTGTCCCGGGATCGTATCACCATTTTCCTTGAAATAAACTAGTTTTGGTCGCATACAATCGAAGAAATTCTTCAAGACACCGGATAATTCACGAAAATAAGTTGGTGCCGCAAAGACCCAGACATCGCTATCCATCAATTTTTGCGATAATTCATCCAAAACAGCATTTTTTTCATGATATTTATGCGGAGTTATTTCGTAATTTTCTAAATAGATGGTTTCAGTTTCGACACCAGGATCAACATTATCCAAGACTTCAGCTAGCATTTTAGCATTGAGTCCATGTTCCTGGTGCGAGGCTAATATTCCTAATATCTTCATATATACCCTCCCCTTTTTATTAATTTTAGTATAGACACATATAAGATACAAAAGACTAGCATTATCAAAAAATTGTTGCTACAGTATGGTTAACTAAGGAGGTTTTGAATTTATGAAAGTTCTTATCATTGGTGCTCACGGAAAAGTCGGACACCTATTAATTGGAGAATTACAATCAAGAAACATCGATTTTGTTGCTGGATTGCGTAGTCAAGAACAGATCAAGGCCTACAATGAAAACAACATTGAAACACAATACATTGATTTGACTGCATCTTTAGACGAAATCAGCACATCTATTGAAGAAAGTGGTGCCGATGTCATCGTCTTCTCTGCCGGTGCTGGTGGTGCAAGTGATGCATTAACTATGGAAATCGATCTTGACGGTGCTATTAAAACAATGATGGTTGCCGAAGCAAGTGATATCAAGCGTTATATCATGGTCAGCTCAATGTTCAGTGACAACCGCGAGAAGTGGGACGCTACTGGCATTAGACCTTACATGACCGCTAAACATTACGCTGATGACCATTTGCGTGGTACAAGTCTAGATTACACGATCATCCATCCTGGTGCTTTAACTGATGATGACGGTACGGGCAAGATTCAATTGTTAGGTCCAAATGAATCCGGTTCGATTCCTCGTGCTGACGTTGCTAAAGCTCTAGCTTTGATTATTGAAAATCCCGCTACAATCAAGAAAGAATATACTTTTGCTAGTGGTGACACACCAGCTGAGGAAGTTTTTAGATAGTTTGTCTTTTAGAGAGGTATTTTACAATTTTGTTTGTGAGATACTTTTTTATTGGCTTGAATAAATATAAATCCGAACAATATTTGATATAATTTTATTATTAATCGTCTTTTAGTTGTAATTTCTCATAATATCTGTAATACTTATGAAGTAAACTATAAAACCTTAGGGGGTTAATATCATGGAATCAGATCCAAGTCTCAGTTTCATGGAAAAACTATTTCACCTTAAAGAGGCTAATACAACTGTTCGTCGTGAAGTGTTAGCTGGATTAACAACGTTCGTTTCAATGGCTTATATTTTATTCGTCAACCCACAAGTTTTAGGGACAGCGGGTATGGATAAAGGTGCCGTCTTCACTGCTACTGCTCTTTCCGCAATCTTAGGTTCCGTCTTGATGGCTCTACTTGCCAACTATCCAATCGCCATCGCTCCAGGTTTGGGTGACAATGCCTTCTTTACTTATTCAGTAGTTCTCGCTATGGGTATTCCTTGGCAAACAGCTATGGCCGGAGTATTCATGTCGAGTATTTTATTCTTATTGATCTCTGTATTAAAATTACGTGAATTAGTCATCGATTCTATTCCGCATGACTTAAAATTAGCTATGGCTGCTGGTATCGGTTTGTTCATCGCCTTCGTTGGTCTACAAGGTGGTGGCTTAGTCACAGCAAGTAAATCTACTTTGGTAGAAATGGGTTCTTTGACTGTTCCTACAACTTGGTTAACTATCTTCGGACTAGTCGCAACTGGTTTGTTGATGGCCAAAAAAGTTCCTGGTTCAATTTTCATCGGTATGGTTTTAACAACTATCGTCGGTTTAATTACAAAATTAATTCCACTTCCAAAACAAATCATCTCAACTATTCCTAGTATGAAACCAACCTTTGGTGTCGGGGTTGCTCACATGCCAGATCTAGCTAACCCACAACTTTGGGCGGTCGTCTTAGTCTTCTTATTGGTAGCATTCTTCGATACTGCCGGTACTTTGATTGGTTTGGCTGAACAAGCTGGCTTCATGAAAGACAACAAAATGCCTCGTATTGGTAAAGCTTTGATGGCTGACTCTATTTCAATGCTTGGTGGTGCTGTCATGGGTACTACTCCAACTGCCGCCTTCGTTGAATCTTCTGCTGGTATCGCCGTTGGTGGTCGTACTGGTCTAACTGCTCTAGTTGTCAGCGTGATGTTTGCTATCTCAATGTTCTTCTCGCCACTCTTGTCCATCGTAACTACTAACGTTACTGCACCAGTTTTGATCATCGTTGGTATTTTGATGGCTCAATCAATGAAACAAATCGATTGGACTAAATTTGAAATTGCCATGCCAGCCTTTCTAACAATCGTTGGTATGCCTTTGACTTATAACATCTCTTACGGTTTCGCCTTTGGTATCTTGTTCTACCCTCTAACAATGTGGGCTGCTGGCCGCCGTAAGGAAGTTACACCTATTATGTATATCTTGTTCTTTGTCTTTATCTTGTTGCTTTATATTATTAATATTTTGCCTGGGAAGTAAAAAAATGGCCTTGCTAGAATGTACGTTTATTCTAACAAGGCTATTTTTATTTCTGAAACCTATGTATATTAATACGTTTACCCGCATTAATATATACTTTACTATCTTCTCTATACCCAATTGCTACTATTTCAATGACATTTATTCTATTATCTTCTTGCATAAAGATAATTCGTAATCCCGTTTTTTTATTTTTTAGTTTTCTACAATTATGAAGGTTTCCATGAAGAGGTTGACCAGCTAACATTCCTTCTTTTTGAATTCTCTTTAAACCTTTCAATACAAAGATTCTTTGATCACCATCTAATTTTTTGAATTCCTTAGCGGCTTTAGGATAAAATACCAATTCATACAAATCTGTAGAATCATTCATGTTAAGTGGCTACTCCCATCCATCTTCATCATCTATTTTAATGTTCTTTAACCCATCTCCTAATACCTCATCTTCACTAATCATTTTTGTATGATTGTTTAAATGATCTTTTATTCTTTTTTCAGATTCGATATTCATTTTCTCATCTAGTAATTTTTCATATGCTTTATCAAGTTTTTCTCGTAATATTCTATTTTCTTTTATTAAATCATCGTAGTGCTTTAAAGAAAGTAGAACTCCTTCTGGCTTATTTCTATTAAATACAAATATGCCTTCATTAGTATTATTAGACTGATCAAAAAGTTTTTGGGGAGATTTTTTTAAATCGGAAATGCTAGTAATTGACTTTCCTAAAAAATCTGTTGTTGTTTTAGAAACTACCATTCAAGTCACTCCTTTTCGCGTCTATTATATATCGTTTAAAAGCTATTTAAAAGTCTTTTAACAGTCTTCTTACTTTTTTAGTCTAAAACTTTCTTTCACTCCGGAAACGTGTTATTTTTAATGTACTAACTTGGTGCGAAAGGTAGTGTAATCATGTCAGTCAAAGTTAAAGCAATCAATGGCGAGCAAGTAATAACCATTCCTAGTACCATCCATCCAATGGCAACAGAATATGATATGTATCAAGGTTACGACGGAACAATCGTCTGCCTTCCTAAAAATAATGACAACAAAAAATCCGAAGCTGAATAATTTTGGCTTCGGATCTTTATTTGATTGATAAAATTAATTCTTTTGGATATAATACCTTTGTAAACGAAAAGAAGCCATGGGAGTTGCGGTCCCATGACTTCAAACATCAGATGGAATAGATTTTTGTGGTAGCTAACCTTCTCGGTTAGCTTTTTTGATTGTCGCGATACCGTTTGCAAAATGCTCGAAAGCAATTGCAAAGATATACGCTACAAAAGCGGTTTGCACCACACACACTCCAAACTTTTCCGATTGACATAGCAGATACCTCCATCTTCTGGAATAAACGAGGGGTACTGCTCTACTCAACATTCTGACTAAGCCAACTTGGGAGCTACCCAAGAGTGCATGACTATACAGTTAGTATATTTAATTTCTGATAGATTTCCTAATTTATATATTTATACAAAAAACTGACTCCATAATATTTGTGGAATCAGTTTTTTTCAATTACTTTTGAGCTAATTTTTTTCATAAGCTTGATACTCCGCAGTTGGCATATCTTTACCCGTGAATAATTTATAAGCAGCAGCTCCTTGCCACAACAACATCCCTTTACCTGGTGCTGTGGTACAACCGATACTTTCTGCGTCAGTAATCAGTTTAGTCTTCAAAGGATTGTAAACTGTATCCGCTACGACTAAATCGGGACGTAAGAACGACTTATCGACTAGGGATTTTCCGTCTAAGGGTTTCATCCCAACTATTGTCGCATTGACTAAAATATCAGCTCGAGCAATTTCTGCTTTCAATTTGTTTTGATCAGCTAAATCGCAAACTTGAACTTTGACCTCAGGTTTAGCTTGTTGAATCTTTTGCTTAGTTTGCTCAGCACGTTGGTAAAATTCATCTTTTTTATTGAAGATAGTAATTTCTGCTGCTCCATCTAAAGCTGATTGAACTTCAATGGCTGTAGCTGCTCCACCAGAACCGAGGACGACTAATTTCTTATTGGCAATGTCGACACCATGCTCTTTCAAATTACGCACAAAACCGATTCCATCAGTAATGTGGCCGGTTAATTTGCCATTATCATTCACAATAACGTTAACAGCTCCGATAATTTTAGCAGCTGGCGATAACTCATCGACTAAACTAGCAGCAACAGTTTTGCAAGGCATGGTAACGTTACTGCCACGAACTTTGAATAACTTCAACGCATCAATAGCTCTAGGCATGTCCTCTTTTTTCACGTCAAAAGCCAAATAGGCATAATCCAAGCCTTGTTTCTTAAAACTGTAATTAAACATAGCTGGAGAACCTGAATGACCAACTGGCGAACCTAACAAAGTGAATAAACCAGTAGTTCCTGAAATATGTCTTTCCATAATGATATCCCCCTATTTCTTAGCAGGTTGATGATGATCGATAGCGTATTGACGACGACCACCTGGCTTTGGAATTTGATCTGACATCATGATTCCGATACCACCATCGACAGTTACTTCACCACCGTTAGTGTAATCAGAACGGTCACTACTCATAAATAGAACGGTATTGGCAATATCATCTAGGGTTCCGATACGACGACTAGCAACTAACTTCTTACGACCATCTTCGACTTTAGGATCACTGTAGAAGTTGGCTGACAAAGGAGTTTTAACCAAACATGGGAGAACACAATTACTACGAACACCGAATTGACCCCATTCAGCAGCCATTTGTTTGGACATCATATCAACGGCAGCTTTAGTTGTACTGTAAGCACCACTGTAAGTTTCTGGTGAATGTGATGCGACAGTTGAAATGTGAACTAAAGTACCATGCTTTTGTTTGATCATGACTTTTCCAAAACGCTGTGACATCAAGAAGTAACCGGTGATATTGACGTTTAGAGCTGTCTTCCATTCATCCAGACGCAAGTCCTCAAGTGGTGAAAATCTCAAAATAGCAGCTGTATTAACTAACACATCAACACGACCAAATTTATCAACGACGGCTTTTACGGCTGCATCGACTTGTTCTTCATTAGTTGTGTCACAAGTTACTGGCAAAGTTTCGACATGATACTTGTCAGTTAATTCTTGTGCATACTTCTCAATCTTATCTTTAAGCAAATCGACTAAAACAATTTTTGAACCTTGCTTAGCAAATTCCTCACAAAATTTCGTACCCATGCCACCAACGGCACCAGTAATAACAACAACTTTATCGTTTAAACCTAACCAACTATCACTCATTTTTCTGCCCCCAAATCACTTATTCTCTTGCAAAATTTCTGGCCAAGCTGCTTGCAAAACCTTCACGGTATTCTTGTAAGTATAATCAGCCACGAAGTCGATTCCTTTAGCCATATAATTATCAGAAATGACTTCCACACCGATAACTTTAGGATCAACACCAGCATTCTTGATCATTTTGACAAAGCCGACAGTATCCAATTCACCAGTTCCCGGAGCCAAACGATCATGCATTGATTCATCACGTAAAACCGATTTAACGTAAGGTCTAGCGTAGGCATCATCTAATTGAATCGAAATAACTTTCTTAGCTTGTTCCTTCGTCAACATATCATAAGATTGATTACTTCTGACCCAGTGCCACATATCCAATAGCATATAAACGTTGTCGCAGTTAGCTTTTTGGATAATCTTCCAAGTTTTATCAAAATTAGTTAAACCACTGTATGGCATTGGTTCCAAAGCGATGATCAAATCACCCGCACGACTGGCCAATGCTTGTAATTTTTTGGCCGTGTAATCAACTGAATAATTTTCCAACAAGCCAGTGTTGATATGCTTAACGCCAAACAATTTGCACATATGGAAACACATTTGTTCTTTATATTTTTGTTCATATGACCGTGGCTCTTCACACCATTGGACGATGTATTCAACCTCGGTGCATCTGAGATGATATTTCGCCAACATGTCCAAAATATCTTGATCAGATAAACCTTCATTTAAGGCATCGACATAAGTTTCAGCTCGCAAACCAATCCCATCATAACCGGCTTGACTGGCAGCTTTACAACGATCCTCGAAGCTACATTTATCACCCAAAGTCCAAGAACTGATGGTAATTGGATGTTCCTTCGTCATAAAAATTCCCCCTTATTGCTCTATAACTTCAATGTAATCGTTTCATTTGGAGGCGTCCAATAGCTTTTATACTTGATGATTCATAGCTAAAAGTTATCGGTTTTGGTATATTGACTATAGAGAGAAGGGGTTAGATGAACTTAGATCATTTAAGATATTTCGTAGCCTTATCAAGAACGCAAAATTACACCCAGACTGCTAAAACTTTGCATATTACCTAACCGAGTTTGACCAAAGCCATCCATTCATTGGAAAAAGAACTCAATTTAGAACTCTTTAGTCATCAAGGACGTAATGTAACTTTAACCCCAGCTGGTCGTGTTTTTGCCAATAGCGTTGAATCGACATTGAATTCACTGGATAAAAGCATCGCTACTGCTAAGAGTTTCAACAAGCAGAAAACAATTATCCGCCTAGCTTCATTACGAACGCTCAGTATCAAGTGGGTTCCCGATATGGCGCAGAATTTTTTGCATAGCAGCGACAACCAAACTATCGATTTCCAATTCAACACCGACACCGGTTTATCCCCGGATATCTTGAATGGTTTGCGTGATAAAAAATACGACGTGGCCTTCTGTTCCAAAATGGACAATTATCCCGATTTGGATTTCTTCCCAGTCGCCGAACAGACAATGGTTTGCATTACCCCAGTCAATCATCCCTTAGCTAATCATTCCAGCATTGATTTGGCTGAAACTTTGAATTATCCGCAAGTTACTTTTGCTAAAAATAGTGGTCTGTATCCAATTATCAAGAAATTATTTGATGACTGCGGTGGTCAACCAATCAGCGCTTACGCAGTTGAAGAAGATCAGGCCATTGCTGGACTAGTAGCGAATAATTTTGGTATTGCTATCGTTCCTAATATGTCGATTTTGCAGACTTTGCCAGTTAAGATTATTCCTATTTCTTATCCTAATTGGCAACGTATACTCTATATGGCAACTTTAAAACAAGTTGAGAATCAACCGGCTATTAAGAGTTTTACTGATTTTGTTAAATCACGTAGTAAACAGCTTTCTGTTAATAATATTTAAGTATTTGGATTGATTGATAAGTCTAAAAAAAATTGTATATAATACCTTTGCAAACAAAAAGAAGCCATGGGAATTGCGGTCCCATGACTTCAACATCAGATGGAATAGATTTTTGTGGTAGCTAACCTTTGTGGTTAGCTTTTTTGATTGTCGTGATACCGTTCGCAAAATGCTCGAAAGCAATTACAAAGATATACACTTTTATTAAAAGATGATAGAAACTCTATGATTTCGGTCATAGGATGGATAATCGTCTTTTTTATTTTTTGCATTTTTTTATTGCTGAAACAACTTATCTTTCATATGCTTACTCTGTGTATTACTCTTTTGTAATTCAATGTAAGGAGAAACCTTTACTATGAAATTATCAGAAAAAATTAAGCGATGCCGAAAGAATCAAAAAATGACTCAGCAACAATTTGGTGATCGGCTACATGTTTCACGAAAAACTGTTTCGGGTTGGGAAAACGACCGGAGCTTTCCAGATATTTCAACACTGATTGAGATAAGTGATTTGTTTGATATTTCTTTGGATTACCTTTTAAAAGATAGTAATACTACTATTGATTATTATCAGACAAGTATCGCAAAGAGCAATCTTCAAAAGTGGAAGGATTTATTTATCTATATTTTTTTAATGGTCTTCACTGTACTTGGCTATTTTCAATTTTTAGGATTATTCAAACTCCCATATCACATAACATCTTTGGGATTAATTACTTGTTTGTTATATTACCTGTTTGATTATCCCTATTGGAGAAAGAGAAATTCATCCAAAACAAAGGCACTCTTGGTAATTATGCTTGTTAGCTTGGTAATTTTAAACGAATTTATGTTTATTCTCATGGTTCACATTAATAGTAAATTTAGTATTTATCGAATATCGGGTTTCTTCTTTGGTTCTACTATTTTAAATTTTCTTTTATGTATTTCTGTTTATTTAATATTTTTTCGAGTAATTGATACGATTAACAAAAGAATGAACAGATAATCGTTATAACGACTGTCTGTTCATTCTTTTCACTGTGCTATATATTCATGTCCTATCTACTAAGACATTCTTTGCTTAGATGAATAGCTTGTCCCTCTTATTGTGTGACCCTATATTGAAATCGTTAGGTGGATTTTGAACGGCCTAATAATACGCATAAAATGTTGGGAGAGCTACTAATGACTAAGGGACATTTGATAGAAGAAATAAAAAATACTGAACAAAATATTGTGATTTCTGGAAATATCATTTTAAAGGAAACACTTGATCATTCAATAGATCAATTAAATAAAGGAGTCTCTGACGATCTAGTTGTGACAAACTTAAATTCATTTATTTGTAACTATATTTTGAAGAACAAGTTTCAAGCACCAATGCCTTTGTTACAGCTATCCGAGTTTTTAGATAAGTACTATACATCAGACTATCCAACAATTTTTTAGAATTTAAAGAAATAAAAACTGATTCCGCAATGAAGTGGAATCAATTTTTTATCTTACTTATCGAAATTTATTAATTGTAGACGAATGGCATTCAATACGGCAATCAAAGTAACACCAACGTCGGCAAAAACAGCTTGCCACATGTCCACCATACCCAAAGCTCCCATTAATAAGAAGAGAACCTTAATTATTAATGCAAAGGAGATATTTTGGATGACGATTTGACGGGTGCGTTTGGCAATTTTCATTGCTCTAGCGACTTTGGATGGTTCATCGCCCATGATGACAATATCTGCAGCTTCAACGGCCGCATCTGATCCTAATCCGCCCATGGCAAAACCGATGTCGGCTGTTGCTAGGACTGGCGTATCATTGATCCCATCACCAACGAAAGCTACTTTATGATTTGTTTGGTGGGACTTCTTCAACAGTTTATTAACGATTGAAACCTTATTTTCTGGTAATAAATTAGTATAAACTCCACTCATCTTGAGCTTCTTAGCAATCGAGTGGCCGACTTTTTCATTATCCCCTGTCAACATGACCGTTTGCTTGATACCACGGTTGTGCAACAATTGAATGGCTTTTTGAGCATCAGTCTTGAGTTCGTCCGCAATCACGATGTGACCCCAGAACTTTTTACCGACTGCCACATAGACGATTGTTCCAATATCAGTTGATTCAACAAAATTGATACCAGATTCACGCATTGATTTGGCATTACCGACAATAACTTTTTGATCATCAACAACCGCAGTCAAACCATGTCCTGCAGATTCAGTGGCGTTTTCGATTGGTAAAACCTTACCTGTATAAGCGCTTTGAATCGAACTAGCGATAGGATGAGTTGAATTCTTCTCAACACTGGCAGCCATTTGTAACAATTGATCTTTAGTGATATCAGTAACTGGAGCAACTTTAACTACGGCAAATTTTCCACGAGTTAAAGTTCCAGTTTTGTCAAAAGCGACGGTATCAACTTTGTTCAAGGCTTCTAGGTAATTACTGCCTTTGACCAAGATTCCTTGCTTAGATGCGGCACCGATTCCGCCGAAGAAGCTCAATGGCACTGAGATAACCAAGGCACATGGACAAGAAATTACTAGGAAAATCAACGAACGGTAAATCCAAGTATTCCAAGCTCCCTGCATAACTAGTGGTGGAATCACAGCCAACATGACAGCCAAAGCCACAACGATTGGTGTGTAGACCTTGGCAAATTTAGTAATGAATTTCTCGGCACCGGCCTTTTTACTGCTGGCGTTTTGTACTAAATCCAAAATCTTAGCAACGGTCGAGTCACTGTAAAATTTAGTAACTTTAATTTGTAGCGTTCCATTCTGGTTGATTGATCCACTCAAGGCCGTGTCACCAACTTGAATATTTTGAGGCATCGATTCCCCGGTTAAAGCTGACGTATCAACTGATGAGCTACCCAAAACGACTGTTCCATCCAAAGGGATTTTTTCTCCAGGACGAACGACAATAATTTGTCCGATTTGAACCGTCTTAGGGTCGACTTTTTTCATTTTATTATCGATTTTTAACATCGCAAAATTAGGTTTAACTTCTAATAGTGCAGAAATTGACTTTTTGGAACGATTGACAGCAATATCTTCGAAAACATTTCCCAATTCGTAAAACAACATGACGGCAATCGCTTCGGGATACTCTCCCAAAATGATGGCACCGATCGTGGCGATACTCATCAGGAAGTTTTCGTCAAAAATTTCACCGTGGAAAATATTGCGAATGGCTTTATAAACAATCCGACTACCGATGACTAAGTACGCGGCGACCAATAAAATAGCATTAATCGGACTCGTTACGAGCGAACTTGAGCCTAATAGTAGTAAGATAAAAGATATTAACAAACGAATAATGGTAAACTTAGTTTCTTTGCTAAACTCATTTTTTATTCGTTTGGCTTTATTTTTTGCTTTGTAATCAGCTTGGACATCGTATGATTTCATCGAGTTATCCTCCTTGAAAAGGTTTACATGTTCATTTGAATATATGAGCAATCATTCATATATAAATTATAATATAATAGGTTCTAATGAATTTCAACCTATTGCAATCAAGAGGACAACTTATGCCAGAACAAAATTTTGAAGTAGAGCACCAAAATGCGCTCCATAATTTAAAACAAAATATCCCTAATGACGACGATCTCGAAGCGATGGTCAACATTTTCAAAGCCTTCGGTGACATGACGAGAGTAAAAATAATTCTTGCCTTGGCTGAAACACCATTAAGCGTTGGTGAGATTGCGGATACCCTTGATATGAGCCAATCTTCCATCTCACATCAATTGAGTATTTTAAAGCAGCTCAATCTTGTTTCTAACGCAAGACGTGGACGTAACATCCATTATCGTTTGAGTGATCAGCATATTATTACTATTTTTAAACAGACTAAAGAACATATTATTGAGGATGAAAACGATTTTTAAGCCACTATTTTTTAGTGGCTTTTTTCTTTGGGCAAAAATTGGCAGTTTTTTATAAAAAAGCGAGATGATAATCCAAATTTTGGAATATATCATCTCGTTTTCTTTAGTCCCTATTATTTTTTAATTTCAATTTTTGATTCTCGATTTCGTAAATTTTTGTTGCCGTAGATTCAACAAAATAACGATCATGGGAAGTAAAAATTACTAATCCTGGATAATCTTTTATCAATTTTTGCAAGGCCGTAATAGTTGGCAAATCTATAAAACTTGTCGGCTCGTCAAGAATTAAAACATTGGCAGGACGTAAGAATACTAATGCCAAAGCAACCTTGGTAGCCTCGCCACCACTTAAATTATTTACAGATTCCGTAATTTGCTCAGGCTTAAAGCCCAAATTGTGCAAAACGCTGCGAATAATTTTTTCTGAAAAATCACTTTTCTTCTCAATAAATTTTAATAGATTACTCGTATCATCTAAATTATAATCATGCTGAGAATATTTTGAGAATTGCACTTTGGGCGATAATACGATGCCCTCTCCTTGAGAAAATATATGATTCAACAAAGTTGTCTTCCCAATTCCATTATCACCAACAATTGCAATTTTTTCTTCGTTTTTAAATTGAAAGTTAGCATTCTTTAATAAAGAATTTTGACCAGCTTTCAAATCTAGGTCAACTCCCATAATTGGAAATTGGTTGTGCAATTCTAAGCTTTTTGGTAGAGAAAAATGGATGGTCTTAGCTTCGATTGGAGAGTGCACTTCTTTTAATCGAGATAACTTGCCTTCAATGACCTTAGCCGTTTTTTGGACATTCTTCTGAATCGTATCTTTTTGTTTGGAAGAAGATAGTCGATCAGGTCGTATATTTCTTTTTTTGCGCTCTGCTGAAACCTTGGACATTCTTGTTGCTTGTCTCTTCTTTTTTATTAAAGACTGTTCTAACTTTTGTTTCTCTCGTTGATAATTTTCAGATTCATGCTTTTTTCGGACAATATCAGCTTTTTTCAAAGCTAAATAATCAGTATAGTTTCCAACATATTCAGTGACCATTCCATCTGCCACTTCCCAGATTTTAGTAGCAAGCTTGTCCAAAAAATAACGATCATGCGAAACAAATATCAAAGTTCCATAGTAGTATTTTAATTCTTCAATCAACAAATCTATACTTTTTTCATCTAAATGTGTCGTTGGCTCATCCAGTATCAATCCTGATTGATAATTAGATAGTGCTTGAGTTAAACGATATTTGGAAGCTTCCCCACCACTCCACTCATTCTCATTACTTTTAGGAATATGAAAACGAGAAAGCAATTCTCCATCTAAAGTGTCAGTAATCTGCTTACTTTCTTCGAATTGCTTATAATATGTGAAATCTATTTCTCTTTGAATATTTCCTTTCTCAGCATTAAGTTCTCCACTTATTAATTTGAGTAACGAAGTTTTTCCAACCCCATTTTTACCAATAATACCGATTCGTTCATTTTCATAAACACTTAATTTGGGAATAGTAAGAATATCTTGTCCACCCAAAGTTAATTCAAGATTTAAAATATTTATTACTAATGTATCCATAAATTAATCCACTCCTTTTGGAGCTGATGAACACAAAAAAAGAACAGCCCATGACTGTCCTTGATAATTCTAATTAGTTTATAAAAGAGTATAGACTACACCCCTGGAAATTATCATAGTTCATCAGACTTTTTAAATATTTATTCAATTATTGATTTAAAAAGTTTAGACGTAATTTCATGGATGCTGTCATAATATACCCTCTCTTTGTATTTTTTATGAATATATCACATATTTTTCAAATCTACAAGTGGTGTCTTCAGGCAAAGCTCGAAACTTATTACTTGAATCAAAACAATTCTACTAAAATCAAAATTATAGTTACGCTACCATGGCGACATTTCTTACTTCACTTAGATGGAACTTCTTGCCATTGTCTAGATAGAACAGGTCTTCATCGTAACCCTGTATTTCTCCAGTTAAATCATCTTTGATATTGTCATTTAGGTCAAAGACATTTAACTGTACTTTAACAATTTGATTGTAGGTATACGACTGCATTAAGAACTTAGTTATTTCTGTGAGTTCTTGTTGTGGTCGTAATTTATTTTGGTGGGACGATTTCTTGGCTTGTTTTTTCAAAGCGGCAGTATGATCTGATAAATAAAAACCTTGCCACTTGATTTTGCCACGGTCGTGGTAGTAATTATCGAAAAAAGTTTGGACCATTTCAGGGTCTGCTTGGTATTTACTATTCATCGTAATGTTTCCTTTTCTGAATTAATTCTTGTTTTATGGGCCACTTCTGACCGGTGAAACCATCATACATAAAGGATAAATGGATATTTTTTTGAATTTCATTAATAATTTTTTCTAAATATGATAAATTATATTGTTCTATCGTATGAAGTGGGATAGAACGGACTCTTTGGCCCTTTGGTTGGATGTTGAT
This sequence comes from Companilactobacillus pabuli, assembly GCF_014058425.1. Lineage (NCBI taxonomy): Bacteria > Bacillati > Bacillota > Bacilli > Lactobacillales > Lactobacillaceae > Companilactobacillus > Companilactobacillus pabuli. The sequence goes on along the minus strand of NZ_CP049366.1, from coordinate 228,356 downwards.
GAAGAAATTATACGTTTTGTCATATTGATCATTGACCACTTGCAGCCAATATCTTGTTTGGTAGCAACGAGTAAAATATTGTTCGATTCGTTCTAAGATTAGTCTTAAATCATCATTCATAGGCATTGCCGCCATTGTGGCCGCCAACTAGACTGGAGCGATTGATGGCCGTACCACCTTTTAATAAACTGTTGGCGTAAACGATAGACTTGAAACCGTAACGAGCTCTGATTTGGTCGATGACGGCTAACTTATCTTCATTGGCACATTGAGTTTGAATTGGAGTGAAGAAGTCTAATTGTTGTGCTACTTTGGTGACTAGTTTGGACGAATAAACTGCCAAGTTCCTGACCGGTTGTCCTTGCCAATAATTCTCGAACATGTAAATCAGAGCCTGGTTGATTTCCCAATCCTTATCAGTCACATCAATATTTCGAGCTACACTGAAGCCACCACGTTCACTGTCATCCCCAGAATATGAATAAGTCACGGTCAAAGAAATACATCCGGCTTGTTTGTGATGATGGCGCAATCGAGAAGCAACTTGTTGACCCATTTCCTTGATAACCGTCTCTATCTCCGCTTGGTTAAAGTAATCTCTAGGCAAAACTTGTGAATTGCCAATACTATGATTCTTAGGTCTGAGATTATCAGACAAATTTGTTCGATCAATCCCCCAACTAATCGCAAATAACTGCTCGCCAATCAGCCCTAATTCCTGCTTTAAGTAAAAAGGATTTGTGTTGGCTAATTCATACATGTTGTGGATTCCAAGGCGATTAAGGCGCTTTTTAGTCCGTTTAGCGATACTCCAGACATCGGTTAATTCACTGATTGTCCAGATTTTCTCCGGAACGGTTTGATAATGGATTTCAGCGATTAACTCAGGATTGTGCTTGGCATAAATATCCAGAGCAATTTTGGCTTGCAAAGGATTATCACCAATTCCAACTGTAGTGTACAATCCTAGTTCCTTTCTAACCTTGATTTGAATCAAACGAGCCACCTGCTTAGGAGAGTCGCCGAACAGCTTCCAAGAATGTGTCATATCAATAATCGATTCATCAATCGAATAAGGCCAAACATCTTTTTCTGCTGCAAATTCACGAAAAATATTGTTAATTTGAAGATTGCGTTTAATGTAGAGATTCATTCGAGGTGGAACAACGATCAAACGTGGATCCTGGGGCAAATCACGTTGACGGGAAACATTAGCTTTCAGATGAAAAATCTTCTTTGCCATTGGAGAAGTCGCCAAAATCAAGCCACTACCTGCATTATCAGCCTCACTCATCACCACCAACAACTCCTTGAGCGGATTCAAACCACGTAAAGTCGCCTCAACACTAGCGTAAAAAGATTTGTTATCAATCAGAAAGTAAACTCCGTGGGGTTCCTTGCGATAATCCATTGTCCACACCTCTTTTTGTTTATATTTTTATTATACGAACATATGTTCTTTTTTGCAAATAAAAATAGACTTCTGATTTAGAAGTCCATTTACATTCATAGTATAGAATCAAACCAATTCCATATTTTTAAATTAGAAATACGATTTATAATCTTTTTATTTAATTTTCCAAATATACCTCTTAGAATCATAGATATTAAGAAACAAACAGCAAAAATACCTATGGAAGATATTACACCATATATCAAAACTATAGGTGAATTTTCAAACCTATATCCACGAACAATATCATTATAAATCCAACCGCTAATTAGAAGATTAGCATGAAGTAAATAAGTCGCAAAAGCAGTAGAAGATACAAGATTTATTTTTTTGCTATAGAAATATGGCATTTTTATAAATAAAATGAATACACATATCGAGGAAAACAATTGTAAGGGACTAAAACCTTTAATAAAAAAGTCGTACACATTATTTTTATTTGCCAGTAAAGAAACATTTTGTTTGAGATAATCAAGCATAAATACTGACGCCATAGATATAGCCAATGAGGTTATAAGAGACAGACAAATAGTTTTATTTGTAATTTTAAGAAAATCATTTCTATATTTTCCAATATAAGCTCCACAACAATAGACAACTAACAACCAAACCACATCATCCCCATTATTTGATCCACTTAAAGATGGATTATGAAATAATGTATTAAATATAGAGAAGAACAATATCAGTATTGCCAACAATCTTCTAAATTCTTTTTTATTCAAATTTAGTAATAATTTATTTACGAATGGTGATAATAAGTACATCAAAAGATATGCTGTTACAAACCAGCTAAGATATCCCGATGAAGATAAAAATATTGTTTTAATTATATCCTTATATGTTATTGATCCAATATTCATAAAAATCGCAAATATTAAAACCAACACCATATAAAAATAAGACGTATACCAAACATTAAAAAAAGATTTTCTTCTAAATTTAGAAGAAATCAGAAAATACCCACTGATCAATACAAATAAATTTACACCTAATTTACCGCCTATCCAAAAGGAATGAATAAAAGATATTAATATTAAATTACTTTTATCAGAAAAATTCCAACTTGTAGAAACAGCAAAATGGCCTAGAATAATCAAAAACATACTTAATATTCTCACTAGCTCTATAGCCGAATTTCTTTTCGTATCCAAAAATGCTTTCCCCCCATTAATAACTAATATTTATAATAGTCATAAAAAAAGGGCAATCCCATCATAGGAATCAGCCCTAAAAAATATTAGTAATTAGCATTTGATGTAACGACGTATTCGATGTTACCTGTTGTAGCTTTTTCCAAGCCTAGGTTATCACGAATTGAGTCTGTAACACGTTGCAATTCTGAGTTCTTAACAGTTTCCATGCTTTGACCATTAACTTCAGCAGCTGTTCCCTTTAGAGAATCATCTGTTGTTGTCTTACCAACGGAACTGTAGTTCTTAGCCAATGTTGTCATTTGGTCAAATGTCAAATCAGTTTGAACTTGATCAGTAACAGAGTCAATCAAATCTTGGTTGAACAATGTTGAAATTGACTTACTTTGGCTAACTAAGCTAGTAAGAACTTGTCTTTGACGACCTTGACGAGTTGTGTCGTCGTTGGCATGTGAACGAACGTAAGCCATAGCTTTGTTTCCATTCATGTGTGTCTTTACACCCTTAGTGAATGTGTAGCCACCGAATGAGAAACTAGTTTCTGGTGTTACGTCAACACCTCCAACTTCGTTAATAGCTTTGCTCATACCACCCATATTTACAAGTGCGTAGAAGTCAACAGGAACGTTCAATAGTTTTTCAACTGTTGTAATAGCTGTTCTTGTACCATTAACTGAGTAAGCTGAACTGATTGTTGCAGCTTTATCATTGTTTGAACCATTGATCTTCTTAACAGCGATATCACGTGGAATACTTGTGATAGTTGATTTTTGAGTATCAGGGTTCAAAGTTAGTATCATCATACTATTTGTATTACCCTGGTAATTCTTAACTGAACTATCAGTATCAATACCCATTAATAAAATTGAAATAGGTTTCTTATTCTTTAGTTCAGAATTAACATCACGTTGCTTGATAATACCTGAAGGTGCAAACGAACTGTTAACAGCACTTTTCACACTACGATAGCGAGTTACCCCAAATGCTGCCCCACCTAAGATAAATAGCAAGACGAACCACATACTAAGAATTCTCAAAGTATGCTTTTTTCTTCTATTGTTATGCATATATTTCCCCTCCTATAAGATTTGGTCAATTTTTTTACAATCGACTATACCTTATATTTTAACTCTATTTTTGTTAATTTGAATGGCAATTCCTAAATTACTGAAATTAAATATTATCCCACACTTCATTTCAATTAATAAATATTTTTCATTTAATTAATGAAATATCGTAATGTAATTACTTAGAAATATATTGTATTTTAGGATTAAAGAAAAAACCTTTTGAAATACCTTTAATAACCGCACTGATTCTAAGAATTTTGTGATCCTTACCATGAACAATAATTGAAAAAATTAACGCAAATTCACTAAGAAATCTTCGAAAAACTCTTTTTTTAGATGCATACTTTTTATCAATATAAATCAAATTTCTAAACATATAAGTATATCTTGGTATTCTGTCTAAAGAATCATTTAATATAGTTATATTACTTAAATTCTTTGCTGTATAATGTAAAACTTTACTCTTTACAACAAAGTAACAAGGATATTTTGAAGATATTCTTGTTGTATATTCAGTATCATCCCCCCATATAAATAATTCCGCAGTAGGAATACCCAGACCATTAATAACATTACGAGGCAAAAGTACAGATACAAAAGTTGCAGTATTAACCCGTATAAGATTATTTTCCACTTCCTCACCCCAATCTTTCGCTATTTGAGGACGATTGGTAATGGATCCATCTTTCCATCTTACATTACTACATAGGAAACCAAAATCTTTCTTTAATATTCTAGAACTCTTAAGTAGTTCGTCTAGAGCATCCTTATCTGGAAAAGTATCATCATCCATTATCCATATAAAATCATCATTAGTGTATTTAAATGCAATTTCAACACCCTTACTAAATCCTTTGGCGCCACCGTAATTTTTTTCCATATTTTTTATAATCAATTTCTCATTATCTAACCCATTCAAATAATCGCTAGTACCATCTGTACTCTTGTTATTTATAATGACGATATGACTTATTTCTACATTCTGATTTAAAACACTATCCAAACATATCTTTAAAAGTTTCAATCTATTGTAAGTTACAATAACCGCACAAACACTATTTTCCAATAAATAATACCCCAATCTAATTTGCTTAATTGTTATTTCATTTAATTTAAATAAAATTAATTATTTTTTCATGAAATTCCTCAATTTATTTAAAATATCAGCTTTAAATATAATCAATAAAAAAATATATATAAAAATTCCTAACAACACTTCTATAACTAAATCTAACCAATTCATTTTTAAAATCCTATCTAGAGAATAAATCACAACATACATCACTAGTCCAGATATAACATATTTCGAGGTATCTTTGAACAACATTTTATATTTAACTTGATTACGAATAACAACCAATTGATATAATGTTACTGTCAATTCTGACAGTACTGTTGCATAGGAAGCTCCCATTGCCCCCCATAAAAAAATAAGAGGTACATTTATAACTAAATTTACTAAGGCTCCAATGATAACTGAAATAGTATATTGCTTTGTTTGATTTGTTGGTAATAAATACTGTGTTCCAATAACATTACTCCATGCAATTAATATTATTACAATGGACTCAATTACCATTATAGGAATAACTTCACTAAATTTAGCCGTAAAAAATAAGGGGACAAATTTAGAAGACACTGCCATTAAGCCAAACATCATCGGTATAGCAATAGTACTAACAAAGGAAAAGCTATTATACAAATATTCCTTGGTCTTTGCATGATTCCCCTTAGCAAAAGCATTGGCCACATGAGGTAACATAACAGTTCCAGTTGCGGTAACAATTGCCAGTACCATTTTAATTATTTTGTCAGATTGATCAAAATATCCTGATGACTGAACAGAAATCATCGCACCCAACATTGTTTTATTCAAAACAAGATATACTTGTGTAGCAATTTGAGGAACGAACAAAACCAAAGATGGAATTAAATGTCTCCAAATATTTAATGAAGTAATTTTGGGCATTTTCACATACTTATGAAGACTGGGAAATAAAGTCAAATTTCCTATTAACAATGATAACGATAAAATAAGAATATAAGCTGTTAAATCATCATATGATTTAACAAATATAAAGATACTGATTAATGTAATAATTTTAACAATTAAATTTCTTATGACAGTTACGGCAAAGTTTTCAATGCCCATAAAAAACCAAGAAATATCAAATGCAGCTGCAATAATTGAAACCGACTGTGCCAAATAGTAAGTTTTATACTCGTTGACTATTAACAAAAATACTTGAAAAGCCAAAAGGGATATGCATACAGTGATGATTCTCATAAAAAAAACTTCATAAAAAGTCTTACTTAATTCCTTAGAATCATCTCTTACAAATGCAATTTGTCTATTGCCATATAAATTAACTCCAATACTTCCAAAAAGTATAAAATATTGAATAACAGAATTTGTATATGAATTAATCCCTACTCCTGTAGGACCCAAGACACGAGCTAAATATGGAGTAGTTATTAATGGAACGAGTAATATAAAAATTTGATACGATGCATTATAAAGGTAATTTTTAATAACCTTGTAGAAAATATTTTTTTAAAAAACCTATGTAATAGCGGTGCAAAAATTGATAAAAGTAAAATCAAGAAAGATCCTTTTCCAAATGATAAAAGTATTGCAATTAGTAATAAAACCTTTGATATATTTTTAACCAATATATCACTAGTCCAGTCAAATAATGTCACAAACAAATACATTCCAACCAATAAATATCCCAAGCTAACAGGTTCATAGTACAATGACCCCATTCTATTAACTGAAAATCCAATTATATCTGAATAAAATCTATCATCCAACGATACTGCCGACAATACATCAAGTGAAGCACTTTTGGCGGCATAGACCTCATTTACACCAATCATTTTGTATAGAGGAAAACCACCAATCAATAAAATTATTCCAATTACCAATATAAATATACTTAAAATGACAATTTTGGACACAAAATAGTGTATTGAAAATTCCTTCAGCATTATTTTTTTTGATACATAGTATACAATATAAAAAAACACAAGATTTCTAAGATTAGCAAAAATAGAATTAAAAGTTCCTCGACCTATAAAAAGTGAAAATGCAATAAATATAAGCAATAAAATAAAGTAAAGCATACTTCGTTCATACTCAATATTTTTGAGTCCACTTCCTAAAAAAATACCAACAACAAAAAAAAGTGGGACTTGTGTCAAATAACTTAACCCTGTTGCGTTAGAGGCAAGATGGGCTCCCACACCAATAATAAAATTTTGAAAAACAAGGATTAATATTATCGAATATAAAATCAATTCCCTCCTAATTCTTAAAGTACTAATATAATAACCTGACACTATCGCAAAAAATAATGCTATCCAAAACAAGCCTGACATAGCTGAATAAAAAAAACTAACAAATAACATTAAAAGGCTAATTATATACTTAATAGGAATTCCCGAATTCCATCGACTACTTATCAATAATAGAGGCCTCCATCAAATCAAATATTTCTTAAAAATATAACTTACATTAAACTCCGGATTTGCTTTTTGAATTCTAGAATAAATTTGTCATTATTAGACTTGAAAGCAATATTATCAGAATCAGTTTTACTTAGTACTTTCTCTAAATCATCAATATCATCAATAAGTACTATATTATATCCCTTGTTTTTAACTTCATTTGCAAAAAATAATTGATGATCATTCACATGCTCATCATATTTTTTTTGTCTTGGAACTACTATTGTTCTTTTACCCAATGAAAGAGACTTCATGAAAGTAGATGGGCCACCATGACATATAACAGTAGATGAATTATCCATATAATAATTCATCTCTTCAAATGACAAAAACTTACTCCATTTACAGTATTTAGGTTCATATGTCGAATAACCAGTTTGAATAAATACATCATCTTGTATTAGATTATCCTTAACCATTTCATCCACTTTTTTTACCAGACGATTAAATGGTTGCTCATGTGTTCCCACAGTAACAAAGATCATCAGAATATCCCTCCCAAATTAATAGCTTTAGGATAGACCTTCTTCATTTCTTCCCATTGAACCACAAACAAATCAGTTATAGGATAAACTAATTTCCCTGTTAAAGTTGGCTTATCCATTCGATCAAATACCTCAATATAAACTGTCTTTGCTCCAAATAGTTTCCCCACGTAAAAAAATGGAACGGCAACAGCTGCACCGGATGAAATAATCAAATCAGGCTTCTCTTTTTTTAAAACCTTAAAAGCAAGAAAAGTATTTTTTACTAAGTTTTTGATATTTCTATTGGTTGGGTAATAACAATTGTATTTCTTTTCACCTTTCAAAAGACTATTAGCATCTTTTTTATCGAAAGTAACCCAAAACCTATCTTCATTAATCCAAAATTTCTTTAATAAATATAAATGGGTCAAGTGTCCACCACTAGACCCAACTAAACAAACTTTCATATTGTCTCCTCTTAATATGCTGCATTAGGATGTACAAATACACCAACCGTCTTAAACAACACGTACATATCAAACCAAAACCCACGATGATCAATATACTTCAAATCCAACTCAACCATTTCATGGAATCCCACATCATTACGACCACTGATTTGCCATAATCCTGTACAACCAGGTTTCACAGCTAATCTCAACTTATCATATTCCGTATATTCCTTAACTTCACGTGGCAAAGGTGGTCTTGGTCCAACTAAACTCATATTGCCTAGCAAAACATTAACCAGTTGCGGAAGTTCATCGATACTATATTTACGAATGAACTCGCCTACTTTAGTAACACGTGGATCTTCTTTCATCTTAAACATGGCGCCCTCAATTTCATTTTCATCAAGCAATTCTTTCAAATGCTTATCGGCGTCAACGACCATCGATCGAAATTTATACATCTTGAATGGTTCTTGTTTTTTGCCCAAACGAATCTGTGAATAAAACACCGGCCCTTTTGGATCCTCAATTTTAATAGCAATGGCAACTATCAAGAACAATGGTGATAAAAGCACTAGACCTATAAAGCTTGCAACAAAGTCAAAAATACGTTTTATCCCTTTATAAAGATAGCGTCTTTCTTGATATTCAAAGTTTATGGCAACATTTTTACCTTCATCATTGAAATATTCCAATGCTTCTCCCCCTCAACATATATTATTTATCCTAAAATAACCAAAATCTCTTTTTCTTCTTAAACATTTCAGAAATCTTCTGACTGTCCATATCTGCCACATCATCCCCATTGATGATATTCTTGGCATTCTCATTGAACAGTTCAGCTTTCTCCTGTCCTTCTTCTTTTGCCAACTTATCAAAGGCTTCTTTCATCAAGAACCTTCTCCCCTTAAAGTTATGAGCATCAGAAGCAAAGGTATAACCGAGATTGGCTTTGACCATTTTTTCTGTTAAACGTTGGACCTTTGAACCAAAGACACCAACGTAGCTGCTGGCTGTCAATTGAGTCAAGCAGCCCATTTTTACAAATTCATATAATTTATCTGGATCTTTTTGAAATCCCGCGTTTCGTTCTGGATGGGCCAATACTGGCGTGATACCGCGAGTGATTACGTCAAACAGCATGTCAGTCGTATACTCTGGCACACTATCATGAGGTAACTCTAGCAATAGGTAACGACGTGTTTCATCCATAAATAATACGTCACCGATTGCGATTGCTCTGGTTAAATCTCCATTCAGATGTACTTCTTGCCCCGGAAAGACTTTTAGAGGTATGTGATTTATTTCCAAAGCGTTTTGAAAATAAGCCGTTTGACTAACAACATCTTGACTGTGATTGGTATAAGTTCCATCCATATGATGCGGTGTTAATAAAATATGACTGATTCCTTGACTCACAGCTACTTTCGCCAAATCTAGCGACATTTGTAAGTCTTTAGATCCATCATCAACTCCTGGCAAAATATGGCAATGCAAATCAATTAGTTTCATTTTTTATCAGCTCCGTAATAGCCGCCATAGTGACCACCATAATAGCCACCGTAGTAGCCGGTACTCTCTCTTATGACACGATTCATCACAAATCCTAAGATATTAGCGTGAACAGTTTCTAGTGCTTGTTGTGCATGAGCAACACCGGATTTTTCAGCGATTCCTTGAGGAACTACCAAAACAACCCCGTCGACCTTTGTAGCAAGTACTTGAGCATCAGTAACCGAGTTAGCTGGTGGTGCATCAAGTATCAACAAGTCGAATTTGTCAGCTAAACGAACTAGTAAATCCTTTGTTCGCATACTACCGAGTAGTTCTGACGGATTAGGTGGAATTGGTCCACTAGTAATAACGTACAAGTTATCGACCATCGTCTTTTGAACGACATCTTCTAATTCAGCGTTACCCAATAGGTAGTTTGACAAACCAAACTTATTGCTGAGGTTAAAAGTCTTGTGCATGGTTGGACGACGTAAATCGGCATCGATCAAGATGACTTTGTCACCTTGTTTTGCCCAAGTAACCGCCACATTGTTACTAACTGTTGATTTACCTTCTGATGGTGCTGAAGAAGTGAACAAAATCGACTTCAATTTCTTATCAACTGATGAGAATTGAATGTTTGTTCTAATCGTCTTGAATTGTTCTGACACGGTACTTGTAGGGTCATCATAACTAATCAAGCCAACACCGTGTTTCAAACTGTAATTGTCTAGTTTTTTTCTCTTACTCTTAAATAATTTCATCTTCACCTAGACCCTTCTGTGACTTTCTGAATTATTGCCACGAGTAGTTTTTGCACGATTTCTTCTAGTTTCAGCAGTCTTTTCAATATCTTTTTGGTCAATTTCATTAACTATCCCTAAACTAGTTAATCCTAAATCACCAGTCAAAAAGTCTTCTGTTGTAACTGTCTTATCCGTAATTTCACGAATAAAGGCTAAGGCAATTCCCAGTAGTAGTCCTAAGACGATTCCTGCTAAGAGGTTCAAAGTCTTTTTTGGACTGACAGGCTTATGATTGACAGCCGCATCAGATACGATTGAGACGTTATTGATACTCATGATCTTAACGACTTTCTTCTTGAAAACCCTAGCTGTATAGTTAGCAATCGCTGCCGCTGTTCCTGGATCTTCTGACTTAGCTGTCACTGAGAATACTTGTGAGTTTTGAGAATTGCTGATAGATAAGGAATCTTTCAAAGCACTGATTGAACCAGGATAGCCTGGATATTGCTTAATTTCCTTATTAACGCTCTTCAAAACAGTTGGACTAGTAATGATGTCCTTATAAGTACTGATCATCTGCACATCAGCTTGAACTTGTTGGAATTGTGCCCCTTGCATGTCCGCTGAAAGTTTACGATTGACCAAAATCTCAGTCGTTGCACTGTACTTAGGCGTCATAACGAAGAAAGTTACGAATACCGAAGCCATGAAAACAACGATAGTAGTTCCTAAAATTGCACGAAAATGTTTACGCAATATGCCCCAAATTTGTAGCATACTAATAGTTTGTTCTGATCCCACTATATCCTCCGAAAAATGTAAAAAAATCCTTCACACCATATATATCAAGATATATATTTTAAATTTTGTACCTATTTTCTGTTATATAAAAAGTATAGTCTTCTTGGCAATTCCTAACAATGGTAGTTTGGAATTTTATTTTATAAAGGAAAATATTAGAAATCATAAAAATATTAACAACTGCAATAGGCAACATACTAATTATTCCATACATTCCTTATTTAAACATAAATTCCTGTACTAAACAGCAAAATTTTATAAAAAAAGCCCATCAATCATTTGATGAACTCTTTATAATCTATTTTTTAACCATTCGATATGATTTTTCTCACGTTCGATAGCACGCGTCAAAATCAAATAATGACCAAAATTTGCTTTAATTTTTTCTTTATCAGTGAAAACCTTACTCAAACGGCCCTGCAAGTACTCATACTTATCTTGTTTGAGTTTTAATTCTTGTTCCAGCAATTTTTTTAACAACGGATCAGTTGAATCATTTATAAAATATAGTTTTAATGAAAACATTTCTTCATTGCCATCGAGTGGTTCTTGCATCCAATTACGCAATACTTCATGACCTGTCGTTGTCAACATATAATAGGTAGCTTTACCCTCTTCTTCATCCTTGACCCAATTGTCTTCTTTCATCCTAGCAAGTTCTGGATAAATCTGACTGTGCGAGGCATGCCAAAAATCGCCAACTTCATGTTTGAACTCTTGGCTGATTTGGTATCCCGATAATTTCTTCTTATTGTTAATCAATCCTAATAATACGTATGGTAAAATTCGTTTCTTCGGCATAATTTTCTCCACAAAAAAATGATATACAGCTTTGTATATCATTTTAACACGCTATTTGTTGATACGACGGTAGTTTTCGTCAAAGTATTTACCATTTCTAATGTCATCTGGCAAACCTTTGTAAGGTGCTTCACTGATAACATCTTCGTTATTTTGTCCAGCATCGCCCATGTATGTGATGTTAGCAAATTCGGGAACGACCATCTTAGGATATGTTTCGTACTTTTCACGTGATTCTTCCATTAAGTCGATGTGTTCATTTTGGTAAGTAACTGTAATTTCTGGATGTTCTTGAACCCACTTAGGGAAGAAAATTGTTCCGTGAAGTTTCTTTTCGTTAGGCATGAAGTCCAAAGCAACGTCTGTACCAGTAGGTTCTGTCCAAGAAATCTTGTAGATACCTTCTGTAAGCATTACGATGTCAGCTTCTTGATCAGTTACCCAACGGCCGCCAACCATACCGCCATGGATACGGTAGTCAACAGTGTGGTCGTTTTTAGCGTACCATTCGTATTCCCAACCGTTATCGTAAGTATAAATGAAATGTGTTCCTAAAAAGTCTTCTAAAGTTTTAAATGTTTTTGTCATGTTTAAAGTTCTCCTTGTTTCTCGTATGTCGTTATCGACAGTTAATAGTATATGTCGTTATTGACATATAGTCAAGGATTTGTTTTGAATATGATTGCAAAAAAATAGCCTAGGGCTCGTGAGCTACCTAGACTTGATTCTATGCTTATATAATAATTATTACTTATCATTAGCCATCTGATTCATAACTTGTGCTGTCACAGGAATATCAGAATACTTTCCAATCTCATCTTTACTCATCACAACAGTATTAGTTGGTGATTTAGCCAATTCGGAAAAGGCTTGAATTTGTTGCGCTGTGAAGTATTTATTATCAACTGAAGCCAACATATCATTCAATTTCTTAATCTCATAGGCTTTGGCATCGGCTCTAGCAATCGTGGCAGCAGCTTCAGCTTTAGCAGTCGAAACCGTGGCGTCATTTTTAGCTTTAGTTTCAATCTCTATACTTCTAGCTTCACCATTAGCCTTGGCAATTGCGGCGGTCTTTTCACGGTCAGCTCTGATTTGTTTCTCCATTGATTCGGTGATGGATGCGGAAGGCTTCAACTCATCAATATTGACACGATCGACTTTGATTCCATAAGTATTGGTCAAATCTCCAATCGCATTAGCCAAGTCGGCGTTGATTTTTGAAGTGGAACCTAGAGCTTCATTTAAGTCGATCTTACCAATGATATCACGCAAGTGACCACGGACTAATTGGATCATCGACTCAACTGAATTGCTATTCTCATATTCGAACTTTCTAGCATCAGTCACGTGATAATTCAAAGTTACGTTAGTCTGCACTTCAGCATTATCTTTAGTAATAACTGAATAACCTTGCAAAGCCAACGGAATCATTGCCAAATCGACGATTCTGACTTTTTGAAAGATAGGAATGTAAAAATTCAACCCCGCTCTAACTTCTCGACTGTACTTCCCTAATGTTTCCACCAAACCAACATGATTTTGACGGACTACTTTTAACCCAAACATATATTTTCGCCTACTTTTCTGATTTTAATTCTTGAATTGTTAAAATATTGCCATTTGCTTTGATAACTTGATAACTCTTTTTACTATTAACGGAATCATTTGCCAACAAATCATAGCGATAGTAAATACCTTTGACCTCGATCAAGTCGTTTGCCATATTGATCTTGTCGCCCCCAACGACCGATCCTACTATTTGGCGCTGCTCGAGGTTGTTAGTTGGTACTGCTTCACTAAGTTTGGTGACAATATAGTTATTCACACTGCGATTTTCACGGTTAGCATCTTCCGTGATCCGTTCGTATAAATCTTTATCTAATCGCAATGCAATCATTTTATCTGCCATATTTTTATTATATATCATCTTAATATCAATGTGATATCACAATGATATTGACATAGTGTAAAAAAAGCCGAACCTAAATCGATTCAGCTTTGTGTTGATAATGCTTATATAATCCTGAATAACGCTCTTTGTAATCTGGTTTCCAAGGTTTATCCCGACCGCAGAAATGCAAGATTACCGTATGATCGATTACCCAGTCGATATCCCACTCACCATTACTCTTGGCAAAATACAGTGGATTCATTCTGGCATCGTAATTGTAAATCTCGTCCGGTATCATCATAATATTTTGTCCGTACAAGCCATTAAGAATATCTTGATCAGGTAAAAGTAACGTCCGTCCCATTTTATTAATGTAATCAAAAATATCTTGAGCTTTGACATTTTTGCGAATAGCTTCTAAATCCATCAACATGATCCCTGAATTGTAGTAGCTTTCTGTTTCATAATTTCCTAGTCTTAATTTGTTCAAGTTATCGGTCACATCTAAAGAAACGTGGCTAGCAGCCGCATACCAGTAATCTTTCAAATCTAAGTTATACAGTGGCTTCAAATCATTGATCACCAAAATATCAACATCCAAATAAAGGATTCTTTTGATATTTTTAGGCAAATACTTGTAAGCCAACAACCGATAATAAATCGTCTTCGGATAGCGGTCAGTCGTCGGTGCTTGGTCGAATTGGTCGTCTTTGATAATGACTGGATGATAGTGCATCCCTAGCTTTTGGCAAAATTGCTTGATCCTGTCAGTTGCTTGTAGTTTCTTATCTTGAATCACGTAAACCGAATACTTATCAATAGTAGAATTTTGTTTGATTGAGTACAAAGTCGTCATTAATTGTTGCGTCACGTTGTCATCAATCGCAAATAATAAATTCATACTTCCCCTCCTGTGCAATCCTAGTTATTTCCATTATACTAATAACTAAAGTTTGAAAGTACAAAAATGGGCCTTATTGCTTGAGACCTATAACATACAATCCATCATATTTTCTTGACAAAAATCACAATGCGTGCGTTATTTACAAATAACGAAAATATTGTTATATTTTATGTACTTAAGATAACTTGTGAAGGAATAACGCTGGGTCCCATAATGGGGTAGGTACTTAAAGGTACTGAGAATTCCTATGTGCCTGAGGTTATCTTTTTTTATTTGGCTTTTTTAAACTTTCAACAAAATTCTTAGGATCTTTTTTTATTTCATCCATAATAAAATCTATAAATTGTTGAGAGTATGTAAAATTATGCTGTTTGCCAATGATATGTTCATATGAATATTGGGGCATTCTTTTAATATCATAAAAATCTATGATTAGGCTAAGTACATACTGGTTAAATCCAGGAGTGTAGTTTAGTTTTAAATTTTGTTTATTTAGACGCTCGTTAACGGCAGTAATTACACTATTGTATGAATATTTATGAGTATCGGATGGATCTTTTAGTTCTTTGATGAAAGCAACTTTATTGTCGGAAGTTTTGTCAACCTTAACTGTGAAATCGGCATCTGATTTTTTCTTAGTTATAAATAATTGTTGTTTAATATTTATAGAAAATTTATCAGAGTTATACTCCTTACTCAAAACGTCTATCTCATTGGCTTGTTTAATTAATCTTTCGGCAATTTCCGCAGGATATTTAAGCTTTATTTCTTCATTTGATAGTGGTTCATATCTTGCTGAGATTGTAAGAAAATTTTGTGGTATATGTTTAGTTATATCAACGTCGTGAAATTTTTGAATTTCATTTACAAAATTAATAGTGCAAGCTTGAAATAACGGTGCATATTTCACTTCATAGTCTTCAGTTATAAAGTGTGTACTCGTATTTCTTAATTCAATTATTTTTTCCAGATTTAATCTAATACGAGTGTTCTTATCTGAATATATTTTTTTAATAACTTCACCTAGGCTTAACGTTCTATTAGGCATATCTTTAAAATAAATGCTTTCATCTCTATTTAATAGTTCTGCTTTTAACATTAACTCCCAGGCATTACAAATAAAAAAGCTGAATCCTTCTATTCTATACTTAATAGTTGGCTTATTATAAATTTCTATCCCCATGATAAAGGCCTCAACGCTCTTATCAACTAATCTCTTTTTAGTATTTTCCATTGGTTAATCACTCCATATCTATGTTGTATGTGTTGGATAACTCAGTAACTAGTACTAGTATAGTATAGAAATTTACACGTTACTTCAATAACATTGGGGTGAAGTCTATTTTCATACTTTCAATCTTTAACCTAATAATTATCAAACGAGATAGAGGCACACAAATGATAAAACCAATTAACCACGATACGACTTTTTTAGCTCAAAAAGCTGAACTAGCGACCAAGGCTGATCAAAACGTCGTGACTGACTTACTAGATACCCTAAAAGCTAACTCCAAAGATTGTGTCGGCATGGCAGCTAACATGATTGGTGTCAACAAGCGTATCATCGTCTTTTCCATGGGTATGATGAATGTTCCGATGATCAATCCAACTATTATTAGTAAATCCGGCAAATATGAGACTGAGGAAGGTTGCCTTTCATTAGTTGGGCAACGTAAGACTAGCCGTTATAATAGGATAAAAGTTAAATATTTGGATAGCAACTTCCAAACTCATACCCAGGAATTCAGTGATTTTGTAGCTCAGATTATTCAACATGAAATTGATCATTGTGATGGGATTTTGATATAACAAAAAGGCGACTTCATTCAAAAGTTGAACTGAACCCCATAAGTTGGGCTCTTTGTCAAATCGTATTGATGAATGATTTTGAGCTCATTGAGCATCCTCATCAAGGATGCTCTTTTTCTATGCACAAATCAGTCTTATTCTTTTAATAAAGTGTTCAAGATTTCTAAAGCCATAAGAATTTCTTTTTAGTTTCTTTATCTTTCCAATGGTGCCCTCTAGAGGGCCATTGGAATATGGCAATAAGCAACTATTTTTCACATAATCTATGTTTTTTCGTAACGTTGTAATGGCTGTATCCATTGCAGTTCCATTTCTTTTATATCCAGAAGTAGTTTCCTGAAGTAGATTTATGTCATGATATCTTATTGATCTTTGAATACTCTGATAAGTACCATAAGCTTCCTTGAAAATTGGTATTTCATCAGTAGCTATATCGATGACATTTTGAATAGTCGTAAATTCATTTATGCCGACAATAAATTTTATATGAGTATCGTCTACATCTTCCTCTGGAAGATGATATAGACGCCAATCAGATTTCATTGCTTTATATATACGAGATTTTTTATCAGGCAATTTTTTTAAAGAATTGATACGTACTTGATCCAAGGCTCTACTACAAAGTTGAACTATATGAAACCTATCTACGACAATGCGAGCATTGGGGAATATACGATGAACGACTAATTGATAGTTGGCATTTAAGTCGATTGATACGGTTTTTACAGCTTGTCGTTCCGATAAGCTGTAATTATTTATAAAGTGTTCAGTTATTGTTTTAGACAGTCTGTCATGTATCAATTCGACCAATCGATGCGTATCCGCATCGATGGCGATAAATGTAAAAATATTTTTTACGGATCTAAACTCATCAAAACAAAGATTTTCTGGCAAATGCGCACATCTATTAGGAATTTTGGTATTACTATATAAAATCCTACTTACAGTATTGGCTGAAATACCGATGACTTTAGCTATTGATGACAGAGTAAATGATTCTTTAGCCATGGAAAAGATTCTATTCTTAATCTGTTTGGTCATAGTATGATTTTTTATCAATAGATCACTGTGGGCACCGCAGGTGCTTCCACAGTTCCTACACAGGAATCGTTGCTTTCTTAGTACTAGGTGGTACTCGATACCATTAAAGCTAGCTAATCTTGCATTAGTGGTTCTTTTACCATTTTTAACTAGTGTATTCATTCCACATTGAGGGCACCTATATAAAGAATAAGATAGTTCAGCATTCACTATTTTAATGTGTTTTATAACGCCACGTTTTTTTATCTTGGCATCCTTTACTGAAACATTTTTTATATTATTGTCTTTTATGTCTAGTGCACATAGTATAGAATTGTCTTGGGACATCATTGTTCACTCCTGTTTGATTTGGTTTGGTCGCTTAAATCTTAACACGAGAACAGTGATGTTCTTTTTTTATTTCAAAGAGTATAAAAAAACTGGTATTGATTGTTCATCAATACCAGAAAGTTTAGAACCATAAGTTGGAGTAATCCAAACTTATGAGGTTCTTTTTATGTTTTCAAAAGAAATTAAAATTAAGGTAGTTCTTGATTATCTTTCAGGTAAAAGCTACACGTCTATCACTAGAAAGTACGGTATCAAAGGCTCCGCAACTATTTATCATTGGGTACGTTTGTTCAAAGAATTTGGAGTTGAAGGGCTCACCAACAATTACTCAAAGACTTTCTATGATTATTCGTTTAAAATCAAAGTAATAACTTGGCGAGTCGATCATAGAGCATCATATCCAGTAACTGCTAAAAGATATAAGATCCGTAATCCTACGACAATCTGGCAATGGGAACGAGATCTTGAATCGGGTCGCCTAAAACCAAATGATAGGCGGTCTGGGAAAATGACTGATAAAAAACCACGTACGGCAGAAGAACTTAAACATTTAGAAGAAGAGAATCGTCGGCTTAAGATACGGGTAGCTTACTTGGAAAAATTGCATGCCTTAACTCAGAAGAAGAAAAACTCTCAAATCAAGAAAAAGCACAAATAATAAATGAGTTAAGGCAAGAATTCAACGAACCCTTGGCAATCATATTAGAAGTCGTAAACATGTCCAGTAGTAGTTACCATTATTCACAGAGCCATTCTTACAAGTCATATCCAGAAGAGCTAGTGTCTGAAATCAAATCAATTCGTACAGAGTATAAAGACTATGGATATCGCAGTGTAACAATGGAACTTCATAACCGTGGGATCAAGGCCAATCATAAATTAGTTCTTAAAATAATGAACAAACACGGACTCCTTTGTCATGCCTTTGATAGAAAAACTAGAAAATATAATTCTTATAAAGGAAATGTTGGCAAAAGAGCCAAGAACAAACTAAACAGAAGGTTTATTACCGATAGACCCTTTCAGAAGATCACTACCGATGTTACTGAACTTCGCTGGGGTAATGGGACCACATCAGAAAGAGCATATTTTACGGCATTCATGGATATGTACAGTGATGAGGTCATCAGTTGGAATATAAGTCTTCATCCTAACGTCGAATTCGTTACAGATACATTGGATGCGTTGATTGAGAGATTACCAGAACTGCCTTACCGAATGACGATACATTCTGATCAAGGATTTCAGTATCAAAACTATGAATATGTATCTAGACTAAAGAAAAATCGCATCATCCAAAGCATGAGTCGCAAAGCGACATGCCTGGATAATGCGATAATGGAAAGTTTCTTTCACATTTTAAAAGTAGGTACTGTACATAACAATGAATATAGCTCCTATGAACATTTGAAAGAAGAGATATCCAAATATATCTACTACTACAACAATAAACGAATAAAAGCAAAATTGGCCGGAAAGACCCCGATAGAATATCGAAATCTTTCCGACCAACTTATTGCTTAAAATAAACTCCAATTAATGGGGTTCACTTCAAGTCGTCTTTTTGTTTGAAATTATTTGATATCGTTAGCTGCTACCCATTCGTTAGTAGAAACACGATACATCTTTTGTCCATTGATTGTTGCTACTCGATCAGTGTACCAAGCAGTATTTTTAGCTAAAGCACGGTTCTTAACGATTTCTCCAGTAGCTGTATATAGTTGTGCTTGATTCTTAGTCTTAACTGTTTCATTAATACTTGTGACTTCTAGACCATCGTCTAGTTTAGCCCATTCATTTGTAGCTACACGAATATAACGAACACCATTCAATGTCATTAGCTTGTCGCCAACCCATGATGAATCTTTACCTAAGGCACGGTTCTTAATCAAGTTTCCACCATCAGTATACAATTGAACATTTTTTGTAGTAGAAGTTACAAAAACAGTACGGTGTTCAACGACAGTCTTTTCGTCAGCAGGTTTTTCTTCTGGCTTAGTTGTGTTGTCTTTATCAGTATTTGTATTGTTGTTATTACTACTATTGTGGTGGTTATTGTTTGTATTAGTAGATGGCTTTGAAGGTTTATCAGGATTTGATGGAGTATCAGTTCCTGGGTTGTCTTTGCCTGAATCAGTCTCTGGTGTGTATGTTGTACCATCTGGATTAGGGAAAACTTCTGGAGAATCTGGCAAAAGAATAACTTTATCTATGTAGTTTTTAACTGCATTCTCTTTCTTTGCTGCTATTTCACTTACCGTTGCATCATCAGCATCTGTTTGCATCCATTTTAAATCTGCTGGTATACTTTGTACTGCTTTTTGTACATCAGGATTAGACTGATCTTTTCGATCAAGAGAATCACGTTGGAATGCTAAGTATCCGTACATTTCTGCTTGTACATATTTACTATTTGGAGTAGTACTAATTGCATCCGCAGAAACTTCTGTTGTTTCTCCATTACTATTAGTTAATTCCGCTTTAGAAATTTCATCAGCTTCATCAAATGAAATAGAAAGCTTACTTCCATCGCTCATAAGAATATTTTGGACACCCGACTTAAATTCAAAATATTCTGGCATATCACCACGTCCACCCGTATTTCCCATTTGATATGGAACGTTTTTAGCCGTCAAATCTCCACCTTTTGTTTTTACGGTTAAGTCATTGCCGGTAATATCGTCTAAATACATATTCAAAACGTTTATATTTGCTTTTCCTTTACTTAAAGATTCTCCATCAGTAATCTCAGTACCTTCAACCTTTTTAACTAACTCTTTAAAATGTTCAGATACTTCTGATGTACCATTAAGTGAATCAGCTTCTGCCTTCAACATTGCTAAATCTGCTTTATAATTATTAAAAGCTTCATCAAAAGTACCATATGTTGACTTAGCAGTCTCTTTTTCAGTATCAGTATCTTTTGTTTCATCAGTCTTACCGGCAACTTCTGTCTTATCCTCAGTAGCCAAAACTGTTGTTGCATCCCCGACTTGTGTACCAACAGCTAATGCTGCGAGTCCAAGTACAATTGGGCCATAGTAAAATTTCTTCATAATAATCCCCTTATAAAAATATTTTCCGAACACTAATAATTTTATCATTTTAAAGGATTTAATAAATATTTTTATTATTCAATAATTTTTTCAACATTTTGAACTTCGACAATTCCTGATCAGATGATATTAAGATAAAAATCCAAACAAAAAAGACGACTGATTAAAGTCGTCTTTTTGTTTACAAATTTTTATCTTTGTTCTGAATTTCTTTCAGCAGTAGCTTCTTTATCGAATTCTTCTTCAGAACCGGCTGCAGCTGATAATTTGGCTAGATGTTCATAAGTTGATGTAACATCTTCTTTTGCCAAAACGTTCTTAAGTCTTTCGTTACCTTTGTGCATGTCGACAATTGTCCAAACTAACAATGCTAGAACAGCAGCGATTAATACATAAGCAATGATATTAGCTTGCATTGTTTGTGCACCAGTTAATTTATCACCATAGAAGGCTTGGATTTGACCTGGTAAACCGTAAAGGTTCAAGAATGTCAAAGCAATAACTGATAACCAACCGAATCCTTTGATCCAAGTTGAGTTCTTGAATTTGTTACCCATTTCTGTAGCACTATCTGTCATTAATAGTAGTGGCAACATTGAGAATGGAAGTGCGAAAGCCAAGAAGACTTGTGAGTTATTCATCAATGTATTCAAAGCTTCGTGCTCATCAATTGCACTCTTACCACTTGTTAACATAACACAGATAAGAACAGGGATAACTGAGATCAAACGTGTAACCAAACGACGTAACCATAGAGGCATTCTCATGTGAACGAAACCTTCCATGATAACTTGTCCAGTTAAAGTACCAGTAATAGTTGAGTTTTGACCTGAAGCAAGCAAAGCAACAGCGAACAATGTTGAAAGTACACCTGACTTAGCAACGGCAATCAAAACACCATTACTCAAAGTTGATGTATCTGATAGAGCTTGGTACAAACCGAAGAATGATGGATCTTTAACAGCACCACTCTTGAATACGGCAACACCCATGATAAGTAGTAAAGCATTAACGAAGAAAGCAGCTGTTAATTGAATATTTGAATCCCAAGCTGAGAAACGAACATTTTGAGCAACTGACTTTTCATCAGCGTGGTTAACTTTTCTAGTTTGTGAAATAGCTGAGTGTAGGTACAAATTGTGAGGCATAACAGTAGCACCAATGATACCTAAAGCACCTGTTAATGGTGTTTGGCCACCGATTGATGGACTTGGTGAGAATGTCTTACCTGTTGGGATCAAACCGGCAAATACGCCACCCCAATCAGGATTTGATAAAGCAACTTGATAAACGAAAACGAATAAAATAACAAGAATTAAACATACAACGATAGCTTCGATTTTTCTGAAACCAATCTTTGTTAATAATAGCAATACCAAAACATCACCAACAGTGATAAATACGGCAATTACTAATGGAATATTAAATAGTAAGTACAAAGCGATGGCACCACCGATAACTTCGGCAATATCAGTCGCCATAATAGCTAACTCGGTTAGAATCCATAAAACGATTCCCAGTGATCTACTAGTTCTAGCACGAATGGCTTGCGCTAGATCCATCTTACTCACAATTCCTAGTTTAGCAGCCATATATTGCAGTAACATGGCAATTAAACTAGACATTAGAATAACTGACATTAATAGGTATTGGAAATTTTGACCACCGGTAATTGATGTTGACCAGTTACCTGGATCCATGTATCCAACAGCAACTAGTGCCCCTGGACCTGAGTATGCGAACAAAGTTTTGAAAAAGCCCTTGTCTCTTGGTACATCGACGGTTCCGTTAATCTCTTGTAGAGATGGACCGTTTGCGTATTCGATTAATTTATGCTTTTCAGCCATGATTAATCTCCCCTTATTATGATTTCTTTATAAATGTACTAGCGAATGATCATCACAGAAATTGGTGAATATTTCGCCATATATGCAGCTTGAGAACCGAAATACTTTCTGATTCCCTTTTTGGAAAGTGACCCTATAACTAAAAGATCTGCATCACACGAAGGAATAACATCCTTAACGATTGTTTCACCAGGATCTCCTTCAGCTACCATGAGTTCAACATTCTTAACTCCAGCATCCAAAGCAACCTTGCGATATTCCTGCATGTGCTCTTCTAACTCTTTACGCTCACCGTGAACGTAGTCTTTCGTGAGTGCTTGGTAAACATTCATATCACTATCTTCCAAAATAGAAGTAATGATCAACGTTGAGCCGTCCTTGATGCAACGGTGCATCGCATATCTAAATGCTAATTGGGCATCGGGTGAATCATCGACACCAACCAAAACACGTTCAAAAGTGTTGTTTTGATTCGACATTGGTTTGTCCTCCAATACATTTTCTAAAAACAAGCAGTCCTGCTCGTCTTTCCAAAATCCATTCTACCCCAATTTAATTCGTTGTAAACTATTTTTTAAGGTTACCTAATAAAAAATATCTAAAATGTAATATTTTCAAAATATTTCAGAAAACGGTTACCGCCAACTGTAGCAAGGGATTAAAAGACTATTATGAGGTATATCAAGAAAATTTTACCCCCTACTTAACTATTTTGTTCAAAACAATTATGTTATATTAAAGTCGTTCGGGATAGGATTTATAGTAATTTTATATTGTTTTAATAAAAAATCTATATACATATAGTATAGTTAGGACTTTTTTTCGAAATTTGTAATAATATTATTAGGTCAAGCTAACTATTTGTTATGGTAAATATTTTATAGGGGGTTAATATGAAATATCCAACTCAAATCCAAGATCAAACAAATATCAACTACCAGAAGTATCAAGCACATAGTTGGATTACTTCTGAATTGTTGATTGGTATGTACTCAAGGGTTTTTACCAATTTATTATTAGCTGACAATCAAATATTTAAATAAAGTTATATCGTTATTTTTTTCCGAATTATTTGTAACATCCCAAATTAAAAAAAGTGGTGAACGAATTGTGAATGATTTAAATTTTTTACGATTAATATTCGAATTAGGTGGAAGCTTTCAAAATGTTAATAATATCGATCTCGCTGTTAAAGCCAATGTCAGCAAGGCTTCTATTTCCGATCGTACGCAGCATTTATCAAAGTTAGGTTTAGTTAAATATACTAAATACTATGGAACTAAGTTGACGAAAAAGGGTTTGAACACCGTTATCCCTTTAATTCAACAACACAGCCTCTTAGAAATCTGGTTGTTAGACAAGCTGAACATTCCTTTAGGCCAAGTTTATGAGAAAGCCAGTCAATTGTGTGAAAATCCTGATCCTTTAGTGATCGATCGACTAAATATTTATCTGGACTATCCAAAAACTTGCCCACATGGGAATATTATTCCTATTAACTGTCCTATTCCGGAATTTTCTGATTCTTCCTTATTATCTAAACAAGTTACTTCTGATAGATATTGGAAAATTATTAATTTTGCGGAAGACAATTACCTCTTCCAAATTCTTAGTAACATCGACATCCAACTAGGCGACCAGATTCAAATCTTAAATATCAATGACTACGATCATTCAATGGTAGTTTTGAATTTACGCAATAATATCAAGCAAATTTTACCCAAGAATATCACTAAGATGATTCGGGTCGACAAAGTTACCGCAATGGAAAAGAGCGTTTGAAGACACATGATTTTTACAATCACGCGTTGTCAAACGCTCTTTTTTTAGTTTTATAATTTTTTTAAATAAATGAGATAGTTCTAGAAATCACTATCTAGTCGGGAGTGAGAGCCCTGAAAAATGCTCAGCCGCCAGATTTACGTTAGCGATTTATCGCTTACGTAAAGACCAAGCTTGGAAACAACACGCCTTTGGTCCATGTGTTGGTTTCAAGTTGTGTCGGCAGCGTTCCAGCATTTTTCAGGGCCGAACGGACGACGGTATACTACTACTCTATTGGGTCAATAATAGTAGAAACTACAGCTTCAATGGAAGAAACTAGTGGACTGTCGGGAGTGATTCCTGATTTAGCAAAACGATCTTCCCACCATTGACTACGAATGTGTTGAACTGTATCAACTACCTTGTTGCCAGTTTCGGTCAAATTCAAAATCTTTGTCTTACCTGCTCCATTCGACTTAGTTAAATAGTTGAGTTTTTCCATCTTATTGATTTCTCTAGTGGCTAAACCTTTGTCGATAACTAAAGATCTGGCAACTTGATTTTGACTAATATTTTCATAGTCGCTAACGGCTAACAAAATACAAGCGGCAGTTGGATTCAAGTTGATTTGATTGAATTTTTCCCTCGTATCCTTGTAATATTGTCTGTGTAAGATAGAAATATCTTGTGCTAAATATCCAATGTTTTTCATTTGCTTTCACTCCACTGAAAAGTTTTCTGTGTTGACAAATCAACACGAATGTTTTAATTTTTATCTATAATGATAATAGAAATTAGAAAAAGAGGCTAGATATAATGACAAAACAACCTAATGGTGCTCAAGCTTTGATTCAAAGTATGATCAACCAAAACGTTAAATATATTTTTGGATTGCCTGGGGCCAAGATTGACCAACTATTCGAGAATCTCGAACATAACGATAATCCCCAAACTCCTAAACTAATCATCACCCGTCACGAACAAAATGCGGCTTTCATGGCTGCTGGTATCGGACGTTTGACTGGTAAACCTGGTGTTGTCGCTACTACTTCTGGACCTGGTGTTTCTAACTTGGCTACGGGATTGATCACGGCAACTGCTGAAGGAGATCCTGTCGTTGCCTTAGGTGGTCAA
Organism: Companilactobacillus pabuli; assembly: GCF_014058425.1. Taxonomy (NCBI): domain Bacteria; kingdom Bacillati; phylum Bacillota; class Bacilli; order Lactobacillales; family Lactobacillaceae; genus Companilactobacillus; species Companilactobacillus pabuli. The sequence continues at coordinate 202,629 of NZ_CP049366.1, read as the reverse complement.
GTTCCACGAAACGATATTGCTAGATTAACGCACCAAAGTATCTCAAGTAAAGAGCTTTTGTCCGCAGCTACTAAGGATAGTGTCGAAGTCCAAGATGCCAACAATCTTTCGGAGTCTTTTGCAAACGCTTACCAAACAGCTGCTGCACCTAAAGCTGGGGCTACTTTCATGTCCATCCCTCAAGATGTCTTGAATGATGAAGTTACTCGCAATACTATCAAGAGTCTTTCCCCCGTTGAACAAGGTGGAGCTGACCAAGATACTGTTAATGAAATTATTGAAAAAATCAAAAATGCTAAATTGCCAGTAATCTTAGCCGGTATGCGTTCTTCTACTAATGAAGTAACTCATAAGATCCACAAATTTTTACACAAATTCTCAATTCCCGTCGTTGAAACTTTCCAAGGGGCTGGAGTTATCTCACGTGACCTAGAAAAGAACTACTACGGACGTGTTGGCTTGTTCAGAAACCAAATCGGTGACACTATTTTGAAGGAAAGCGACTTGATTATCGCTGTCGGCTACGATCCTATTGAATATGAAGCTCGTAATTGGAACGTTGGTCGCACAGGCGAAATCATTAATCTCGACAGTATCGCACCTGAAATTACTAATGATTACCAACCAGATCTAGTTGTCCAAGCTGATATTGCTAAAACTTTGGACGAAATCAGTGAACAATTACCTGATGATATTGATTTAGGTGAAAAAATGCATCAACATCTGGCCGATCAACAAGAGAAATTTACTAAAAAGGATGCTATCCCTGAAAATCATTCCGATAAAAATGGTATTCACCCTCTTGCTATCATTCATGCTTTACAAAACCAAGTTAATGATGACACGACCGTAACAGTTGATGTTGGTAGCTTGTACATTTGGATGGCCCGTCATTTCAGAAGTTACAAGCCAAGACACTTGCTATTCAGTAATGGTATGCAAACACTTGGAGTTGCTCTTCCTTGGGCGATTGCCGCAGCTTTGGAACGTCCTGAACAACCTATCGTATCCGTTGCTGGTGATGGTGGCTTCCTTTTCTCAGGACAAGAATTAGAAACAGCCGTCCGTTTAAATCTCAACATCGTGCAACTAGTTTGGGACGACGGATATTACGATATGGTTCGTTTCCAAGAAATTGCCAAATACGGTCACGATTCTGGAGTCAAATTAGGATCAGTTGATTTCGTCAAATACGCTGAAAGCTTCGGTGCTACTGGTATGCGTGTCGAGAGAACCGAAGATCTTGAACCAATGTTAGCCAAAGCTTTCGCTACAAAGGGACCAGTCGTTTTGCACATCCCTGTAGACTACTCTGACAACATCAAACTAGCTTCCAAGTTGGTTGACGACGTCTTGAATTAAAAATACGAGGTACTATTATGTCAAAAACACATACACTTTATCAACATGGTACATTAGCTTTATTAGTTCCTGGCTTATTAGATGGTACGATTACGATGAAAGAACTACTTGAACACGGCGATACTGGTATCGGTACTGGTGAAGGACTTGATGGCGAATTGATTATTTTGGACGGCGTTCCTTATCAGGTTGACCATAACGGCAATGTTAATGTTGTCGAAGATGACTTTACCCTACCATTCGCTAACAGCCATTTCGCTGAATACAAACGTTTGACTGATGTCGAAGAATTATCACAAGCTGAATTGGACAAAAAAATCGGTGCTATGACGAGTGCAAACACCTTTTATTCTATTAAAGTCCACGGTACTTTCACTAATATCAAAACTCGTGCCGTTAAGAAATCCCACAAGCCTTACGCTACTTTGGGAAAAACAGCTGAAGATCAAAGTATTTTCCTACGTGAATCAGTTGAAGGAACACTGTTGAGCTACTACTCCCCTCAAATCTTTGATGGTGCAGCAGTTGGCGGTTTCCATCACCATTTCTTATCCGATGCTCATGACTTTGGTGGTCACGTTCTAGGATTTGGTGGTGCTACTGGTAATGTTGAAATTCAGCAATTTGATACGTTGGAACAACACTTGCCAATTCATAATAAAGATTTTATGAACTATGATTTCTCTGATTGGGATATCTTAGGAGAAATTCATAACGCTGAATGATATTAAAAGAGTTTGGGACAAAAGTCCTAAATATCAAAAAAACGAGATGACAAATTCCGATAATTGGAATTATCATCTCGTTTTTATTTTTGAATTAGAAATTATGCCTTGTTCTCAGCACTATTATCAAGTGAGAGATATTGAACTTAGATTTAAATCATCCCTATGTATATAGGGAACACAATAGTTCTCGAACTAAAGAAGCTGTTCATCTAGAATCACCCCTATGTATATAGGGAACACACTAAGAAAAGATTGATATATCAACATTTCAAAATTAGAATATCACTTATTTTTATCAACTTAAAGAAAAAACTCTCTTTTTATTCTAAGCAACTGTAATTTTAAAATTATAATAATCAACAAGATTTTCATTAAAAAAATCAGTTTATTAGTTTGACCTTATTCATTTCAATATTGGATAGTAATTTTGGACAATCATCAATCACTCTGCAAATCTAATCGACACAAAGACACTGCCCAAAATTAAAACCGATCCAACAACAAAACCAATCGTAATGCCTTCACCTAATAACAACCAGCCTAACAAAGTTCCAACAATTGGCTGCAATAAATAAAACAATCCCGAAACACTAGTGCTGACCATCGTTAAGCCTTTGTTCCACATCACAAAAGCTGCTGCCGTTGAGATAGCTCCCACGTAAAACAGACAGAGCATGACTTTAGGATTGAAGAAATTGATTGAAGTGAAGTCAGCCACATCGTTAATAACGAACGGTGTCAAACACAATAAGGCTATTGTTGCTGAAATAATTGTAATTTGAAGTGCTGAATAATTAGGGAATTTCTGAATCATAACCGACATCAACGACCAAGTCAAAGCGGACACAATCAAGAAAAATACTCCGGTCAAGATGTGTTTGCCACTTAAATGGATGCCAACAATCATAATTACGCCTAAAGTTGCCATAATCAACGACATGATTTTGACTTTAGTTAACTTCTCCTTTAATAGTAACCAAGCAAAAATCACCATAAATGTCGGAGTTGAAGAAGTCACGACTGCACCCGTTTGAGCGCTAGAAAACCAAGTTCCAGTCTCCTGTGCCACTAGAGAAACTGCATAGCCAGTCAGTCCGATGGGAATGAACCACTTCAAGTCCTTTACATGAAAATTCCGCTTTTCTTTTTTGATGATTGAAAAACCAACCAAAAAGACTATCGCCACAGCATAGCGTAACCAAACTAATTGCAACGGATGAACTTGACTAACGATGACCTTGACTGCTACGAAAGTTCCACCCCAGATACAGGCTGCTACACTTAGTAGAATTGAACCAACTAACTTATTATTCATAATGCTACTTTCCTTTTTTCACTGGATTTCTCTCACGAATCTCAGTGGGAATTTCTTAAAATATCCTCAAGGAAACCTTTACTAAAATCAGATTATAGCATTTTATTTTGGCAATAGTTCATTTTCAATATTACAGTTATAAGACATTTTGTAAGTTTAATTATTTATTTGATTTTTAAGTATTATTACTTCCCTTTTTTGCTTTCGAGCATACTTAATAGTGATGTTTGTCCCACTGTTTTCATTGGTTTCTAAGACAATGACTTTATCACTCAAGCCACTCTGCCACTGATCTCTTTCAGCTAATCGAAACGGAGCCACTTTAGTCATCGGTGGATAAGTTGTTAATAACAATCCGCCACTTTCGATGATTTCTTGAGCCAATTCGATATTTTCTGACGGGTAAATTTTTTGAGCTAAACCGTGTGCCAGAACAGCAATCGTTTGACCATTATTTTGTAAACAAGTTTTGTGAGCAACTGTATCACATCCCAATGCTAAACCAGCCACGATGACATGATCTCTTGATACTAAATATTTAGTCAGTCTCTGCCCTTGCTTGATAGTGGTCGCTTGTGGTTCCCTAGTCCCAATAACAGCAGTCAATTTAGGGCGATTTAACAAGCTCTGATCACCTTTGGCATAAATTATAGGTGGGAAATTATCCAAATTTAATAAGCGTTGTGGATATGTTGCATCTTGATAATTAATAATAGTTACTCCTAATTCTTGAGCTAAATCCCACTGCTCTTGAGCCTTTTTCTCGTATTCATCCCACAATTGTTTAGAGATTCGTTTTGGAAAAGTTTTCCCGTTGTTACTAAGTACTGTCACTGGATCAACTCCGGTTGCTAAAAAATTCAGCACTGTAATCGGTCCAACGTAGGATATTTGCAATAAAATTAAGATCAACCTTGTTAATGGTGGCATAAATTTATCCTTTCTTGATACTTCTAAAAATAAATTACGCACTAAAAAAGGCAAATCCAAAAGGATTTGCCTAATATTTGATATTCAATTATTAAATGCTGTTCCCGGCACTGGCAAGTTGTGTTTCCTCGTCAGAAGAACCATCGTATTTAACCGATATCCAGACACTGGCTAAAATCAATGCTGAACCGATAACGAAGCCGACTGAAATTTGTTCGCCAAGCAATAACCAACCTAAGAATGAACCAACGATTGGTTGAATCAAGTAGAACAAACCAGATGAACCGGCACTAACGATTTGTAATCCGCGATTCCACATTACATATGCCACGGCTGTCGAAACTGCACCGATGTAAAGTAAACTCCAAATTACCTTTGGATCTAAGAAATTAATACTTGTAAGTGATGACATATCACTCAAAATAAATGGTGTCAGAGCAACTACCGCTACTACAGTTGACATAATAGTAATTTGTAAAGAACTGTACGTCTTTACTTTCTTGACCAAGACAGACATCAAGGCCCAAGCGATTGAGTCGAGAACTAGGAGCAAGACTCCTAAGATAACATTTGTTCCAGACATCTTTAATCCGACAATCATAACTACCCCTAAGATAGCGATGATAACGGAGAAAATCTTAACTTTGTCTAATTTTTCTTTCAGTATCAACCAACCGAAGATGATCATAAATGCTGGAATAGTTGATGTGATGACTGAACCAGTTTGGGCATTAGACAACCCGGTACCCATTTCCTGGGCAACTAGAGAAATCGTATTTCCGATTATCCCAATCCAAAAAATTAATTTTAAATCAGGCCAATTGATATGCCATTTCTCTCTCTTCATGATTGAATAACCAATCAAGAATACTAAGGCGATTAAGTACTCCAACCAAACTAGTTGAATTGGATGTACCTCATCGACAATAATTTTTACAACTACGAACATTGCTCCCCAAATAATTGAAGCAATAGTTAAAAAGACGGATCCGAGAATCCTTTTGGACTTCATGAGTAATATTTCCCTTCGCTTTGATTTCATTTGAATTCATTGCTACGCTATTCTCTCGAATAACCGAAATATTACTGCTGTCAATTAACGATAAATATTCACCTTCCTTATGGTTAACGACATCAGTATAACAATGAGAAATAATAAAACAACCACTCTGACGGAGTAAACGTTTTCAATGTATGATTTACTCAAAAAGTCCATTATTATTTAAGTAATAACAAAAATATTAGAAAGGAGTTATCAAATGACAACTATTTATGATTTGGCTAAAAAAACCGGTATTTCAAAATCGACTATCTCACGCGTTGTCAGCGGCAATGGATATGTCAGCGAAGAAAAAAGAAAGATTATTTTGAACGCCATGCATGAACTAAATTACATCCCTAATCAGGTTGCCAAAAACTTACGACAAAAACACACTAAGACAATTGGCTTTTTAGTCAGTGACTACTTCCCTCTAGTAGGAGATTTTATTAATTCATTTACCAAAATTGCTGCCAAGTATGGTTATAACGTCAACGTTTATTTCACTCAAAATGCTAAAAATGAATTGAAAACTTTGAGTCTCTTAACTACACGAGCCTTAGATGCTGTCTTTATTTTGACTAGGATCAATTCTTGGGACACTATCAGTTCATACGCTGACTTCGGTCCTATTTCAACTTGGCAACGAGTTGAACACGAGCACATTTATTCTAATTACATCGATCACTACCCTATCTATACTGATGTTTTAAAACATCTAGATAATCTAGGATATAAAAATGTGGGGCATGTTTTATCCAGTTTACGTAACGCCAATACGCGGGCTCGAGTTAAAGCTATCGATGACTTTAAATTAAAACATCCCGACAGCAATCAAGATTATCAGATTTTTTATCACGGACAACACGGTGCTGGTATCGATGCTGCTAACAAGTGGTTGCACGCCAAAAAGCGTCCTGAAGCCATGGTCTTCTTCGCCGATTTTGTAGCAGCCGAATTCATAACGACGCTACGAAAACACCACATTAAAGTTCCCGAAGATTGTTTAGTAGTTGGTAGTGATAATAGTGAAATTGCCAAATTAATGAACATGCCAACGATTGATTTGTGTTTTAGAAACCAAGCTCACAATGCATTTATTTACCTTTACAATGAATTAAATGATCAACAACTCCCTTTTGAAAAGCAAACTCCAAAATTGGTCGATGCTGACTAAAAAAAGTGCTTGCTATGGGATTAATCCCACAATGTATGCTCTAATTGTAGAAAAATTCATATCAATTGGAGGAAGAAAACATGTCACGTAACGCACTCAAAATGGTCACTATTGGTGGAGGTTCCAGCTACACTCCCGAGTTAATCGAAGGTTATATCAAACGTCAAGATCAATTACCTATCAAAGAAATTTGGCTAGTTGATATTCCTGAAGGTGAAAAAAAACTCAACATCGTCGGCAACATGGCTAAAAGAATGGTCAAAGCTGCCGGTCTCGATTGGGAAGTTCATCTAACCTTGGATCGTCGTGAAGCCTTAAAAGATGCTGATTTTGTTTCGACCCAATTTAGAGTGGGACTATTAGAAGCCCGTGTCAAAGACGAAAGAATCCCTGGTAGCTACGGCTTACTAGGTCAAGAGACTAACGGTGCCGGAGGAATCTTCAAAGCCTTTCGTACTGTTCCAGTAATTCTAGATATCGTTAAGGATATGAAAGATCTTTGTCCAAATGCTTGGTTGATCAACTTCACTAACCCTAGTGGAATGATCACCGAAGCCATTCAACAATATGGTAAATGGGACAAAGTCATCGGTCTTTGTAACGTTCCCGTAATGGCTATGATGAATGAACCAGCTACAATTGGTAAGGAATTAAAAGACTTAACTTACAAATTTGCCGGAATCGATCACTTCCACTGGCACAGAGTCTGGGATAACTCTGGTAAAGAAGTAACGATGGATATTATCAACAAAATGTATGACGGTTCAGAAACTGGTCTACCTAAGAATATCTTCGATGTGAAGTTCTTCCGCGAGCAACTCAACCAAATGAAGATGATTCCTTGTGGTTACCACCGCTATTACTATCGTCAAACAGAAATGCTCAACCACAGTCTCGAAGAATTCAATCAAAATAAGACTCGTGCTCAAGAAGTTATGCGTATCGAACATGAATTGTTCACTCTTTATCAAGATTCAAATCTCGACCATAAGCCAAAACAATTAGCTGAACGTGGTGGTGCTCATTATTCTGATGCCGCCTGTGAAGCTATTGCCTCAATTTATGGTGACAAAAAAACTCATATGGTTGTTTCTACTTTGAACCATGGTGCCTTACCAGATTTACCATCTGATCATACAGTAGAAGTTTCTTCAATCATCACTGCTTCTGGCGCTTTGCCATTGACATTTGGTCACTTTCAACCTGCCGAAAGTGGCTGGATTCAATTGATGAAGAATATGGAACTAGTTATCGACCAAGCCGCTGTAACTGGTGATTATGGTCTAGCTCTACAAGCCTTTATTATGAATCCATTGATTCCAAGCGGCCAAGCAGCCAAAGATTTATTAGATGAAATGCTCGTTGCTAACAAGAAATATTTGCCACAATTTGCTGACAAAATCAAAGAACTTGAAGACCAAGGCGTAACCGTCCACGACCAAGTTGCCGCCACAATTGACGAACACATCGGACAAATTTAGAAAAAGTCTTGACCTGGGACCCATCCCACATCTTATTATATAGTCGTACCGAAGAAGAACCACTGAACCTTAGTCAAAAGACGGGCTATCGTGGTTATAAGAAGATACCTCATTTATTTGTTTGTTACTAAGCAAAAATCCCAACTCTCATCAATTTGAGAATTGGGATTTTTTTATCCGAGTAATTTCATCATTTGAAGCCAATTTAAAGCTAATTCGATCCATTTAGAAGTCCAGGCATTTAAGTACTTATCTTTACCCGGTTTTTGTGTGACATATGTACCAAAGACTAGCCCGTGAATGCCTGAGCCAAACATGTGATATTCGGCTTCCAAACCTAGTTGAGTCATTCTTTCAACATAAGTCAATGAGTTGATGACATTAACTAATTCATCCGTTCTCGTCTGCCAAACAAAAGCTGGTTTAGAATTTTCGTTTAACAAATCCTGAGCCTTCCAAAAAGTTGGATCAGTACTTATCTCGTGTAAAACCTTGTCATCATCAGGAAAACTTCCTTTAATGGTCAAATCAATTGCTGGATAACCTAAGATCACTCCAGCATGTTCGCCAGTTAAATGATCAATTTGATATTTTTGACGAAGTTTTGGATCAGTTCCAATTCCGTTATAACTCGCCACTAGGTTTCCACCAGCTGAAAAGCCAACTAAAATAATACGTTTCTTATCAATATGTCGTGAAGTCGGTTGTTTGTTGATCCAATCAATCGTTTTCGCCAATTCTTGTAACGCTGTTGGATAAACCGTTTCTTGATCAATCAACTTGTACTCTAAGACTACAGCGTGCATTCCAAAAGAATTGAAACGTAACGCTACTGGTTCTTCTTCACGAGCCGAATGAAAGGTGAATCCTCCACCCGGACAAATTACTACGATTGGATAATCGACTGTTTGATTGAAATCTTCTACTTGGTCAAGCCAATAACTCTTAACGGTAAAATCATGATTGGAGACTTCAAGATTATATTTCTTTGCTTCCATATCTTATAATCTCCCTTGCTATGCCACTTCGACGTTTTCTACGTTCATTGGGTCATTTCTTTTTGCTAGCATTTTATCAGTATAGCCAAATAGATAGACAAGTACAACGGAAATTAGCAATGTTGCGTAGTGTGATATTAAATAACCATAGAAATTGCTGCCAATACCGACTCCTGGCGTGATAAAAGCTGGGAATCCAATCAAAGCTCCTGACAAAGCATAATTGTCAACTTTCAAGAATCCTGTCAAAGCTCCACCAATAGCACTGGCGATACTTGCAACAACAAAAACTCGTTTATATTTTAAGTTAACACCATAAAGTGCTGGTTCCGTAACGCCACAAAAGGCTGAAATAGCTGCTGCTAAAGACATTTCCTTTAATTTCTTATTCTTAGTCTTCAAGAAAACTGCTAGAACGGCACCACCTTGAGCAACCATCGTTATGGAAAGAATCGAATTGATATAACTGTGACCATTAGTGGCAATATCGTTGATAACAATTGGAATCAGACCCCAGTGAAGTCCAAAGATGACCATTGTTTGATAAAGTCCACCTAAAATAAAACCAGATAACGCTGGACTGAAGTTGTAAATTGAAACTAAACCGGCAGATAAACCTTTACTAATTACGGTAACGATTGGTCCCACTCCAATAAAGATAATCAAACTCAAAATCAAAGCTTCCAAAATTGGTACGAAGACACTTCTTAAATAAGTTGGAATTATTTTTTTCAAGAACTTTTCAACGTATTTGCCCAACCAAGCTGCCACAATAATTGGAAAAACTGAAGAAACATACGATACTAATGTTGTCGGTATGCCTAAAAAGTTAGTGCTGGCCGTACTGGCTTTACCAGCTAGAGTAACAATTTGCGGATAGATCAAAATTCCACCGACAATTCCTAATACGATTGGATCAGAACCTAATTTCTTAGCTGCCGTAAATCCTAAAACAACTGGTAAGAAATAAAATGTTGCATCCCCAACCGCATTTAAAATTACATAAGTACCACTAGTTGTTGATAAAATCTTAAAACCTGTTAGAGCTGCTAAAATCCCTTTCAAAATACCTGAACCTGCTAGAATACCAATAATTGGAATCATTGAAGCAGTCAAAACACCAATAAAATTACTTATTCCAAGTTTAATATTAGGCCAAATTCCATGGACTTTTTTAGCATCTTTCGTTGTTTGGGCCACAGCTTCAGCAGTAGCAGCATCGTTAGTAAAACCTGGACCAATCTGCTTAATAACAGCATCATAAACATCAACCACAGCTTGACCAATGACGACTTGATATTGTCCGCCCGCTTTAGTTACTGTGATGACACCATCAAGGTTTTCAATAACTGCTGTATTAGCTTTTGTATCATCCTTCAAATAAAAACGCAATCTAGTAATACAGTGAATTAAGCTATCGATGTTCTCTACCCCACCAACATTTTTGATAATTTCTGTGGCTAATTGATCATATTTATTACCTGATTTAATGGTAGTTGGCTCTTCAGTTTCTTTAACATTAATTACCGCGATGATTTGACCACCCTTTACATTGGATGTTCCCGTAATCATTAAATTATTTAAAATATCATTACTATTAGTTATTGCTAAAATCACCGTGGTATTTTTTCCAGCATCTTGAATCATCTTTAGATTCATTTTCACAACTGGTTGGCCACTAGTTACGGTATCACCTTGTTTAATTGAAACTTCAAAAGGTGCTCCCTTCAATTCCACAGTGTCGATACCCAAATGTACTAAGACATCTACTCCATCATTTGTCTTGATACCAAAGGCATGCTTAGTATTCGAAACCAAAGTTACAGTTCCTGATACTGGTGCGACGATATCTGAAGAATCAGGCTCAATTGCAAATCCTTGTCCCATTAGTCCTTGTGAAAAGACTGGATCAGGTACCTTTGACAGCGTTAAAAGTTTCCCACTGGCTGGTGCTGTGATAGAAATCAGTGCTTGCTTATCCATAACGTTCATCCCTTTTTTGAAATAACTGCTTTGTTTACGCTTACATTATATGTTCAAACATGTTGCCAGTCAATATTTATTCGAACAAATTTTCATTTAAACGTTTTTCCTGATAATGGCCATTAAATAATTACCATTAAATATTAGTTTCAATTAAAATATCAAGTATTTTTTTACAATAAATGAATGCAATATTTACTATCATCATGGTTTATAATTAGATTTATAAAACTACATGTAGGTGTATATAATGAGCTTTTTACAATTTGAATTAACCTTACTATGGCTAGTTATCGCGACAATTTTTGTCTTCGGTATAACAATAGCCATTTTTTATTGGCGGTCTCGAAAAACCAACAATAATTATCTAGAAAATAAAAATTTTCATTTGCGCTACTTTATTCAACGACAAGTTGACTATCATGACAAAACCGTTGGTTATGAATGCCTCTTACGTCAACAACAACCAGACAACTCTTGGACTTTGCCCAAAAAGTTGGATTCTTTACCATTACAACGAGTAGTTTTTTTATTAGAGGACACCTTCAAGGCTTTACCAACTGAACCTTACGTTTTATCGATCAATCTAGAATACAATCAAATCATCAGTCGTGACTTTCAATACTTTGTTCGTTGGGCTATCTCAAAAATCGAACCGATGAAGTTATCAATTGAGTTCTCACCGGGAAACATCAAAAAGTTTCACAAGAAACATCTCTTCGAGAAGCGTATTCGTGAAGCTAGAAATTACAATATGCAATTCAGTATCGACAACGTTGGCTCAGAAATGGCCAATTTAAAAGCAATTGAGTGGATGCTACCTTTTGTCGATAATATCAAATGTTCAATGCGGAGTTTCCGTAAAGATGACCCAAGTGTTTGGCTTGATCTCAATCTACAATCTTGGAATCGTATTTCCAAAGAACATGATATTAATTTGATTTTGATGGGAATTGAAAACGAAAAAGACGAAGCTTTGGCTGAACAACTAAACATTCCCACTCGTCAAGGTTATCTCTTTGGTCATCCCGTAAATCCTATCAAATCTAAACAGGAAGAGGAAAATGAAAAAAGATAAGCAACAACTTTATACTGATAAATTTTTTGAATCAGGTCATTGGCTATTAAAGATTCGCCAAGTGCTGATTGCCATTATTGGTTGGTTAGCAGTTATCATTCCAATCGTTATAACGGTACTAGCTTTTTGGGCTAGCTTTGATCCACGAGTACCACATTTATGGTCTTACCACGAAGGAATTTATGAAATCAAGTTTATTGGCGTTATTTTGATTTTTGCTTGGGTCATGACTCTAATCTTTTCTATCAGTATGACTATCATTCAAAATCGCAAGCGTGATCGAATTGTTGAACAGTGGCCAACTTTTAATCCTATCAATCAAAAGGAACGTAAGAAAACCATCGATGATTTTATTGATAAACGTTTTGGACCTAAAGAATTTCGTGAACATGTCAAAAACTATACCGTCAAACCAGAACAAAATTTAGAGACTCATCAAATCCAAGAACTTTATGCCAAAAAAGATCTCGATGACGTCGATTAAGGGGATTTTATGAAAAATATATTTATCGACCATATTGCCGGTTCTACTACACTGGGTACAGTCATCAATATTTGCTTGTTGATTCTTTGCTTATATCCCATTATTGGTTCATTTTTCTGGTTCAGTGGTGCGCTATGCTATCGCTTCTTGAAGAAAAACAAATACGATGATAACTGGGAAGAAATCCCACCTAATAAGCAACCGATGATCACCATTATGATACCAGCTCACAACGAAGAAGTGGTCATAGAAGAAACCATTACTTACCTATTTAATAACTTAAATTACCAAAACTTCGAAGTCTTAGTTACTAACGACGGCTCAACTGACAAAACTCAAGAAATTCTCGAACGATTGCAACTGACTTACCCTCGATTGAGAGTCATCAATATTGTAAAAAATAAGGGTAAAGCACATGCCTTCAATATCGGTATGCATTTTGCTAAAGGCGAATACATTTTAAGCAACGACGCTGATACGATTCCCGAACCAGATGCATTGATGAAATACATGAACTTCTTTATTCACAATCGTGATATGAACACTTCTGCTGTCACTGCTAATATGGATGTACAAAATCGCAGTACGATGCTTGGTAAATCACAAACGGTCGAATTTTCTAGTATTGTTGGTACCATCAAACGTAGTCAAACTTCTATCAATGACTCAATGTATGCCTACAGTGGTGCTAATACTTTATATAAAAAAGATTTTTTGATTGACGTTGGTGGCTTTCGACAAGATAGAGCGACTGAAGATATTAGCATTGCTTGGGATCACCAAACGATTGGTGCGGTACCAAGATTTGCTCCTAATATCGTCTTTCACATGAATGTACCAGAATCCATTCCCCAACTATACAAGCAGCGTAAACGTTGGGCTCAAGGTGGTACTGAAGTTTGGTTAACTAATTTGAAGAAATTTCTTTTTCATCCCATCAAACGTCGCTATCAAATGTCGATGTTTATTGACTCAACGCTTTCAATTATTTGGTCGTTTTTCTTCGTCATTACCTCCGTTATATTCATCATAACGATGCTTTGGCTTCTACTTCATGGAGATTTTGAACGAGTCTTCCACGCTTTTGTAATTTCATTTATCTTTGTTACTTTTGAATTAATTGCTGGTTGTTTCCAATTATTTACCGCTCTGTTGCTCGATCACCACGGTGTCAAACTTAAATATGCCTTCTTTGCTCCTTTATACATGTTATTTTATTGGATAATTAATCCAATTACCGTTGTGATGACTTTCATCCCCGCTGTTAAAACAATTCTAGGATTTGGTTCGGGTACTTGGACTAGTCCCAAACGTAGTTCTTTACAGGACAATAAGTAAGCTAATAGTGGACTTTTGATAGTTAAAAAACTATTATAAGAAGACACAGAACCAATTTTTAAGGAGAAACAATGAGTAAAAATTCATGGATTGCTTGGTTGATTGTTTTAGCTGGTATATTTGCTGTCGTTCAAATCAAGCCCCAGATTGTTCCACAAGTCAAAAGTGAGCTGCAATCGGCGAACAATCAAATTCAACCATACGTTTATTTAATTAAAGCTAACATTGAAAAAAAGCTATCTGGTCAAAGGGAAACTACTACTGAAAAGCAAGTTGGCAAAGCTACCACTCCTACTGAAGAACCACTTCAGGGTATGACAACTTCTAAGACTTACTATTATCACTTCAAAGACAACGTTCCTCAATCAGCACGCCAAGTATTTGAGTACGCTGTTGAGCAATATAACAAAACTGGTATCGTCAACTTGATTCCTGGTAAAGCTGATTCTGATCAAAATAGTGTGACTTTCTTCATTTATCACAAGAAGATTGAAAACGTCATGTCTAGCTCAGTTGAATTAGGAAACGGTGGTCCTTCTGCCTTACAATTAAATGACTACGCCATCAATACTAGTCGGGCCGGATTGAATTTGACTTACCCAACTCTATCAGTCAAAAAATCCGTTGCTATGCATGAATTAGGTCACGCTTTGGGCTTAGCTCATAGTTCTTATACTAATTCAGTTATGTATCCAGTTGATCAAGGTGTTTATCAATTATCCGAGGCCGATTTAAATGGACTAAAAAGTATTTATAAATAGCAAAACCACCCATTTGGGTGGTTTTTTTAGTAGTTTTCTAAAACGATATTCAACATTTGATCAAAACTATCTCGATGAGAAATCAACTTATTGTTGAAACGACCATTACCAACATGAATGATTTCACCGTCAATTAAATTACGTAACATTCTGGCTAATACTAACTGCTTCTTTTCATCTGATTCAATAGGATCCAACAATTTCAACATAATTCCATGAACCATCAAAGAATTTTTATCTAATTCTTCATCATTAATTTTTCCTGAAGGAATACTTAAAATTTGTTGAGTAACTGGATATTTACTCAAAGCATATTGCACGCTGACATTACAGAAGGCTTTTACAGCTTGTTTACCGGACAATCCTAGTAAATCCACTTGCAACCTTGTAGCTAAATCCTGATAAAATGCTATGGCGACTGCAACCTTTACGGCTAATACATCAGGATAATAGTTGTAAATTGCTTGTGATCTAGTCCCTAATCTTTTACTTAAATTAGTAAAGGTTAAATTCTCCTGATCATTGATCAAATCGATTGCTGTAACAATTATTTTTTCTTTAGACAGAGTTCTTGATGTCAAAAATTGACCCTCCCACTTGAAATTTACACTTTGTAATTATATATTACTAATTGTAATGCTATTTTACATATTGATTACTTAAATATAAGTTTAACTACAAATACATTTACAAACAAGTAATAGATTATTCAAAAGGAGGATTCTACTATATGTCTTTTATTCTTCTAGTTATTTTAGGTATCGTCATTGGGACTATCGTTATAGCGCTGGGTGGTGGTGGAGCTGCCTTTTATCTAGGTGTCTTAACTGCTTTCTTTAATTTAGCCCCCGCCTCTGCAGCCGCCACATCTATCGTCACTGCCTTACCATCGCTAGTAATTGGAACTATCATTTATATCAAACAAGGACGAGTTAATTTCCATTATGGAAACCAGATGTTAATATCTGCCCTTCCTGCAGTTATTGTCGGGGCTTTGGTTGCGCCATTTATTCCTCAATTAATCTATACTTGGCTGATTGCTATTATTTTAACTGCATTAGGAATTCAAATAATTATTAAACAAAGAAGTACATCTACCAAAAACAAGACCCACGGAAAATTTGCAGCAGCAATGTACGGTGTTCTCAGTGGTTTAATGGTTGGAATCGCTGGCTTAAGTGGTGGCGGCCCAATTCTAGCTGGGTTACTAATTCTAGGATTAGACACTTTCAATGCCACTGCTACTTCTTCATACGTTTTAGTGGGAATGAGTTTCTTAGGTTCCATCATGCATATGACTAATGGAAGTATTTATTGGCAAGCCGGCATTCCTCTAATAATCGGTGCTATCGTTGGAGCTTTCATTGCACCACTGTTAGTCAATAAATTAGCTAAAAGTAAACGAGCTTATTTGGTCCAATACTTTATTGCTATTTTACTGATCTTCATGGGGATTAAAACTCTCTTCTAAAAAAGCCTGTAGATTTCTCTACAGACCATGAATTACCAAATTACTGTTGCATCATCAGCAAAGTTCTTTTGGCGTTTAACAATATTTTCTTTTGACCACTTGCCTGAGTTCAATACTTGAGCAAGTTTTTTATTTCCTAGAAGTTTTGATTTAGCCAATTTATCAGCTAATTCGGCCTCATTTTTGAAATCATTTTTACTCAAACCTTTTTCAATCAAGACCCAATTACCAACGAATTCTCGATGATCACCGAGTTCTGGATCTAAACTAATTTGAACTAGACGATAGTCATCATCATTGAAGACGCTGCTATAATAACCGTCTTCGAAGTCCCCATATTCGGTTCCATATAGTTCTGACAAGAGGTAGACCAACGTCCACTTTTTTGCGCCACGTTGACCACCAGACTTTTTCAATACTGTAAAACTAGCCTTGGTAGCTTCTGAAGATGGCAAAAGCTTCTTATTGAGCTCTAGATTGATATCTTCAATATTCTTCAATTCCAAATTCCAAATCTTGCGGGCAATATCCGAAAAACCAGTCTCTAATTTATTTGTACCATCATTAATAATAGTACGATGACGAATGAATACAGAAGTTATCTTCGTAATTACTTTCAACATTCCGTCTTCACTGTAATTGTTGTAATACATCGCCATAACGATTGGATAATACAATTTAACGTTCAAACGATTTAGAATATCGATACCTTGAATCACTTGTTTGTTTTCAAAAAAATCATAATGAGCTTTAGGACTAGTTGGTGATTCCAAAACAGTGTACAAATCAACTAATTTATCCAAATCATCCAAGAAAGTCCGTGCTTCATTGAGGTTATTGACCTCCGCACTAACTTCTCGATAAAGCTTTGATTCAGGTACGATACGTTTCTTCGAAGCCCAATAAGTTCTGATAAAACGAGTGATACGATTGCTGTTATTGTCTAATTTTTCAGTTAACTTATTCCATTTTTCATTACCTTCTTGAATATCCTCACCCATCAAAGACATCAAATGATTTTTAATAATATCGGACGCCATCAAATCTTTACCACGACTATTCAAAGTCTCAAAAATAGTGAAAGCATCCTTTCTACTTGGAGCAGAAATCATAACAATATAAAAATTGCTGAAAAATGAATCAAAAATCAATTGTAACTTGGAAATTCTTTCATTTAATTGCTTATACTGTTTCAAATAAGAATTGATCCACTGAGTAATGTCCTTATAAGCGTGTTGCATATTCTTTTTAGGTTCAGAATTAGTCTTTTCATCACGAACTTTGATATCAGAATGTGTCAAAGCAAAGAAAAATGTTTGGACATTTTGTTCTTTATTTTTAGAGTTTTGTTGGACCATTAAGGATGATTCCTCACCATTCATACCACGAATAGTCTTGTTTACCTCACGCTTGATATCACGTAAAGAATCACCAAGTTCCAAGTTTGATTCATCTTGAGAACCTTTAAAGTTATCAGCATACATTTTTTGAGCAATATCACGAATGGCTGCCATAAAAATAGTACTAGTCGTCAAACGTTGTTGTCCGTCGATTATTTCTTGACTACCAGATTCATTTTTATATGTTACGATTTGACCAAAAAAGTGACTATTTCTTTTATCTTCTACTAGGTCTAATAAATCTTCCCAAAAATCAACAATTTCACTATTTTGCCAAGCATAGTTTCTTTGATAAAGCGGCACCATAAAATTGTTATTTTGAAACAATTCCCCAATTCTAAATCTTGATGGTATTGGTATATCAACTAATGTACTCATAATAATTACTTTCCCCTTAGATATTTGATTTATAAAAAGCTACATATATTTACTATAACGATAAACAAATTACCGATCAATATTATTATTGAATAAAGGATTATTTCTGTGATTTATGATACCGAACCTACAAAAAAAGCAATCTCACCTCAACAGTGAGATTGCTTTTAATTTACTTTAACTTGATGTTTCTTAATAGCTTCTCTTCTAAATAAGTAGCCTAAAATGATAATAACTAAAATAATCAAAATAAGTGCTGTCAGCATAATATTATGAATTCCGTGGAAGAAAATATTTTTCATTTCAGGAATATAAGCTTTAGGCAATTCTTTAGCAACCGCAGCGTTACTCAACTTATTCATCATAGCCATCGTTATGTGACCGCTACTCTCTTTGACACCCTTAATTAGAGCAAGGTTCAAGATAACACCATAAATCGATGACATGAAGGTTTGACTCAAAATTCTAACTAAGTAAGCAAATGAAGTTGAAATAGGAACATCTCGACTTTCGACATCAAATTGTACGGCAATCAACAAGGCATTGAAACAAATTCCGACACCAAAACCTTCGAACACACCCATGATCAATAAGAATGTATAACTAGCGGTTTGACTAGCCCAGTACAATCCAGCAAAGGAAATGAAGAATAAAGCTGTCCCAATAGCTATAATTGCATAACGACTCATTTTTCTTTGAATCAATGGCTCTAATTCTGATCCGATAAAATTAGCAATTGCCCCAGGAATCTGTGTCATTCCTCCAATTAAGGCGCTCAAGCCCATAATTCCTTGAGCCCACATTGGAATGTAGATATTAAAAGCCACAAATGATCCCCACAGTAGAGCAAACAAAATCAAATCAATTACTAGCTTTTCATTTTTGAATAAACGATTAGGAACAATTGGATCCTCGACTTTATTTTCAACGCGTGACATCCAATAAATCAATAACGCTCCGATAACGATGAATGCTAATACGGCATAAATAGAAGAAACTCCTAGCAATTGAATTCCTATCAAAAATGATGTTAAACCTAATACCATTAAAATAGCACCACGGTAATC
Organism: Companilactobacillus pabuli; assembly: GCF_014058425.1. Classification (NCBI taxonomy): domain Bacteria; kingdom Bacillati; phylum Bacillota; class Bacilli; order Lactobacillales; family Lactobacillaceae; genus Companilactobacillus; species Companilactobacillus pabuli. The sequence goes on along the minus strand of NZ_CP049366.1, from coordinate 183,639 downwards.
GACTTTGGCTTGATTCAATTGCTCTTTGATCTTGAAGAAGATAGATACGATTGTGATTGATAACAAAGCTAAAGGCAAATTAATGTAGAAGACCCAGTGCCAACTAAATGTATCAACAATCCAACCACCAATCAAAGGCCCAACAATCGAGGTTCCACTGAATCCGGCTGAAGCAATTCCGATAACTTGGGAACGACGTTTGATGTTTTTAAATATCTGCGAATAAATGATGAAAGGAATCGTGTTCATTCCTCCAGCGCCAATCCCCATGACACATCTAGCGGTAATAAACCAAATAATATTGGGAGCTAATCCTTGAAACAAAGCTCCAATCATGAAAACTATTGTTGCAGTAATATAGGCGACTTTATTACCCTTCTTTTCGCCAAATTTACTCCATAACGGTGTTGAAACGGCCATCCCTAATAGGAAAATAGCAACGATCCAACCCATATATTGAATCCCATGCAAATCACTGATAATGGCTGGCAAAGCGGTATTAATAATCGTTGCATCTAGTCCCGCCATCATATTGGATAAAACTAATGCAAAAGTAACTAATATTTTGCGATTCCTACTCATACCCCTACTTCTTTCCTATAATAATTTCAAAAAATAAAAAATAAGACCCACACAATGTGCAATGTCTTACTCTTTAGTAACTTTCATTTACTGAAAAAGCTTCTCTGCTTTTCAATTATAGGCTTATCACCTTAATCAGACAAACATCAATTACAATTCATCAACATTATTCAAAATATCTTGTAATTTAATAAAGAATTGTGAAGCATGATAGCCATCACAAACAGCATGATGAATTTGGAAAGTGACTGGCAACTTGATTTCATCGCCAGTTCTTTCGAATCTCCCTGCTGTTACAGTTGGTAGTAAATAATTATCCTTATTACTGCTATTAAGATTAAATCCAGTGTAATTAACCCAGGGAATCATCGAAATATTGACTACATTTTTTGGAACAGGTTGTTTAGGGAACAATTTACCAGTACCACGGTACTTCTTAACATCACTCAAATAGTCACGATCAAATTCCGCAAATGTATAAGCATCTGGTGTGTCGATATGAGAGGACAATTCTGTTCGACTATCAAAAATCGAATAAAATGGCACACTACTGTCGTAATAACCTAATTCGCCTTGTTCATTGAAATCCATGCGATAAAGATAGTTTGAATTAATTACTCTGACAATTGAATAAATAAATAATGGATAAAAGTCATAGTTATTATCTTTAGCAAATTTAACCGCCTTAGTGATGGAAACGTTGCTAGTCATGTTATAAGTAGTTTTTTGTTCAATAAAATGGTTGAACACTTCTTTGCGAGTCCAAGTATCTAAATCAATTTTCGTGAATTCCATAAATTTTTCCTCCAAACATATTCTTACCTTTATGATACAACTTTTAGGTATTTTTATTGGATTGGTATAATTGGATTTTTATTTCTGAAAATGAAAAACTATCAATTTATAACTCAATAATTCCTTGATTTCTTATAATTATTTCCTAATTACCAAATATCGATAGAAAAACATATATTTTTTGAAAATATTTTGATATATAACCCGATATAATATTACTTATAGAGCAAATATTTGAGGGAGGAGTTTTTTATTATGAAACTAAATCAAATTTTCAAAAGTCTAATCATTGCTACGGCCCTTTTTACAATCTTACCAGCAACGAATATTAATGCAGCTTTGACTAATGATACTGATTTATCAGTTTTAAACAACGCTCCCAACGGTATTGGTATCAGTAATTACATGTCGAATGCTAAACCTAATGTCTACGACTCAAAAGATATTTACGATACTAACTCTGCTCAAATCGTTGATCACTCAGGTAATAACTCCGCTAGTGGAAATGTTATTGCTCTAGCAAGTGGTAAAAACACTTACGGTTCGATGTGGTCGACCGATAAATCTTTTGATATCAAAAAAGAACAAACCATTTCTGCTTGGCTTTACTTTGGTAGTGGTGACGGATCTTCTGATGTTAATAGTGAAGGAATCACCTTCGTCCTTCAAAATGATTCTAATGGAATCTCCGCTTTGGGTGCGGGTCTAGAAGGTATCGGTGTTTACGGTTATGATGCTTCCAGAGTTGAGCTTATTGGTGGTACAGGTGCTAAACAAGATTACATTAAAAATACGGCTATTCAAAACAGTGTTGCTTTGGAATTCGATACTGATAAAAATAATTTCTATAATTCTAGTAATAAGCCACTTAATAATAATGGCGTAAGTTTTCCATCTGCCTATCGCTATTTCACTTTAAATGGTTTTGATACCCAATTTGGTACTTCAACTTCTAATCTAACGGCACTTGGCTTTCCAGATACTGCTCGTTATGGTTCTGGTGGTACATATGGTCACATTGCTTTAACTTATCCTGGATTGGCTGATAGTTATCAATCAGGTGATATTTCCGGTTATAGCAATTTTCTTCCTTTCAAAACAGGTTTTGGATTAGTTCATATCAGTCCTCAAGCTAATTATTTGATTGATGCTTACGATGAGGATAATAATCCTGTCTATTGGCATCATGTAACGATCAAATGGACACCTGCTGCAGAAGGCAGTAACGATGCGACATTGACTTATTATTTCAATGATAAGAATTTAGATTATTCTGACAATACTGCAACCAAAGGTGATTACAAACCTACTACTGACACTATTAAAGTCGATACTTCTAAGTTAAATACGACCGATGGCAAAGTCCGCTGGGGCTTTACTGCTGCTAACGGACCATCAGACTCAGTTGCCAGTAAATTAGTAGCTCTTGATTCAATCCCTGATTTACTTTACGCTGATGCCGATGCCTCGATAACTGATACAACCTTGAACAAAACTATCAACGCTGATTCTACTGACAAAACTGTCGCTAATGGTGATAAGTTAGCTCTTAACTATCAATTAAACTATCTTCAAGGTAACGTCAATTGGGAAGATATTGCTGCTAAAATTAAAATCCCCGATCACGTGACTTTGACACCCGATAGTGATGGAAATGTGGCTTATATCACCTACGCCGACGGTACTAAGGAAGCTATTAGTCAAAGTGAATTAACCGATCAAACTTTACAACATACTTTGGCTAAAACTCTTGGCAACAAAACTGGTTCTGCCGGAACAACGGCCAAAATCACTATTTCAGCTACAGCTAATAATGACACTACTAGTGATATAAACGTCGACAAAGCAGTTGCCACATTCACTGGTTCTAACCAAATTTCTTCCACTAATAGTCCTGAATTTACTATTCTAGCTCCTAAACAATATACGTTTAATTTATCAAATGATAATTCTAATATTGACTTACTTTATAAGTCCGATAACGCTACTCTAAATCTAGAAAATACCCTGACTTATAGTGACAACCATAGCTTCGGTGATGATACGGCTACTACTAATGTCATTTACCAAATTACTGCTGAAAGTAAAACGTATAACGTTGGTGCAACGGCTTCTGGAAATAGCTTTAAACAAACAATTGATCTCAAGTCCTTAATAAACGACGATGATTTCTGGAATCTCTTTACCCTCAACTCCACACAAAAAGTCACCGTTAAGGCAATTGACCAGGCTAATGGATTAATTTCCAACACCGTTACGTATAATGTAACGACTAAACCCAATAAGATGCTTAGTCTTGAGGTTTCCAAATCATTACAATTTCAAGATGTTAATTATGGTGATACAACACAATATTTATCCAGAAAAAACAACTTTGATTTAAGCGTAACTAGTTTAAGATCTCCTTGGCAATTGACCGTTACAACCAATGGTCTATATTCAAACGGTGAAACATTAAACGACAATTTAGCTTTGGTCTATCGTCAGTATAACGATGATGATTTCACTACGCTGAGTGATGAGCCAACTGTTATCGATCAAGAAGACACTTCTCATGATACTAACGTTACCGAAAACATTGCTGATGAATGGACAAAAAACACTGGACTACTTTTAAAGCAACTCAATGTTTCTCCAGCCGGGCAGTATACCGGAACTTTGACTTGGAACGTTGCTGAATCACTTCCTAATGAGTAAAAGAAGTTCACTTGCATAATCTTGCAGGTGAACTTTTTTGTGCTATTATATGAAATTAATTACCATAAAGAAGGTGCTTGTATGAAAATTCGTCCAATTCAAGCCAGTGATAATCAGGCTATTAAGCATATTTTACAAGCAGATCTAAAAGCTGCTCACTTAGACATTCCCGGTACAGCTTACTTTGACAAAAATCTCGATACTCTTAGTCAATTTTATGAAAAAGCTCGGCGTGATTATTTCGTTGTCGTTGACGATTTTCAAGAAGTAGTTGGTGGCGCTGGATTTGCTGAATTTGACCTTGAGAAAAATATTGCTGAATTGCAAAAACTCTACCTATCTAAAGCTGCCCAAGGTCACCACCTGAGTTATCAATTAATTTCTTTAGTCGAACAGGCTGCTAAAAAAGCTGGCTACGATAAATTATATCTAGAGACTCATCACAATTTAAAAGCAGCCATACACGTCTATCACAAAGCTGGCTTTACCAAATTAGCTGGACCAATTGAAGAGAGTTTGCATAGCGGCGCTATGGATGGCTTTTTTATTAAATCGCTAAATTAAAACAGACCACACCTCAATTTGTGTGATCTGTTTTTTCATCTATAATATCAAAGCCATAACCTTTAATATGTTCTTTCAACATCTCTAAATAATTTTTAGCAATCGGACTGAGCTCCAATTGGTTGTGTTTTAACCAACCTAACGTCATTGAATCATCGACATCTAAAGGAATTGCTACAATCTTGTCATCATTCAATTTATTGCTGATGATTCCAGAACTGATTGTATAGCCGTTCAATCCGACCATCAAATTAAAAATCGTAGCTCGATCACTGACTTTAATATTTTTCTTACGATCCAAAGTACTCAAGATTTCTTCTGAAAAATAAAACGAATTATTGTCGCCCTGCTCATAAGATAAATAAGGATAATCTGCTAAATCAGCCAAAGTTACTCTTTTCTTTTTTGTCAAAGGATTTTGCCGACCAACGAAGACGTGTGGCGAAGCTTTGAATAACGGTGTGAACTCTAGGTCATATTCTTTAAACAACTTTTCTAATACGCGTCTATTGAAGTTATTCAAATACAAAATTCCAATTTCACTCTTGAAACTCGACAAGTCAGTCAAAATATTTTCCGTTTCAGTTTCACGCAAAGTAAATTGATACTCATCTGCCGAGACGGTTTTAATCAACTCTACAAAGGCATGGACAACAAAGGCGTAATGTTGAGCTGACACCGAAAAGGCTTGTTTACGAACCGGGCTCTTTTCATAACGACCTTTCAATAATTGAACTTGATCCAAAACCTGTCGAGCATAAATCATGAATTCTCGCCCATCATCGGTCAAAGTCACACCCAATTTACTGCGCAATAAAATTTGAATCCCCATTTCCGATTCTAATTCTTTAATAGCGTTGGAAAGACTAGGCTGGGTCAAATAAAGCTGCTTTGCGGCTTCATTGAAAGAGCCCGTTTTGACAATTGTTTCTAGATATTCCAGTTGTTGAATTCTCATCAGCTTACTCCAGTTTTTGTTTTATTATAGTCCAACTTATAGTTTTAAACTATAACCCATCATTATTATTATCAGTTATTCAATATCCTCTTTCGATGGTAGATTAATAGTCAATAACTACCACAAAGGGGACTTATTTATGACAACATCAATTATTGGTTTTCCACGCATTGGTGAAAACCGTGAACTAAAATTCAACACTGAAAAATACTGGCGCAATGAAATTTCTGAAACAGAATTGTTAGATTTTGCCAAAGGATTACGTCTTAAGCATTGGCAATTGATCAAACAAGCCGGTATTGATGACATTCCTAGTAATGATTTTTCATTTTTCGATACAACTTTAGACACTGCCTACCTATTTAATATCATCCCAGACGCTGCCAAAAAACTGGACTTATCAAACCTCGATTGTTACTTCGCATTGGCTCGCGGTTATCAAGGAGAAAAAGGTGACTTAAAGGCTCTTCCCATGAAGAAATGGTACAACACTAACTACCACTATTTAGTACCACAATTCACCAAAACGACCAACATCAAATTAAATGACAATAAAATCTTCAACGAATATCAAGAAGCTAAAGATGCAGGTATTCAAACACGTCCTGTCATCGTCGGTCCCTTCACACTTTTGAGTTTGAGCGAATTTCATGACGCGACACCTACAGATTTTGTCGATCAATTAGTCACTGCTTATCAAGAAGTCTTTGAAAAATTATCCAATCAAGGTGCTCAATGGATTCAATTAGATGAACCAGAATTAGTCAAAGATGTCACAGGTGATAAGAAGACTTTGTTCGAGAATATTTATCAAAAGCTCTTGCAAAATAAAGCTAACCTCAAAATCTTAGTCCAAACCTACTTTGGTGATGTGCGTGATGTTTATCAAGATTTGATCAACTTAAATATTGAAGGTATCGGCTTAGACTTTCACGAAGGACGAAAAACGGCTCAACTAGTTCAAAGTGGCTTTCCAGATGACAAAATTCTTTTTGCTGGAGTTGTTAACGGTAAAAATATCTGGCGCAATCACTATCAAAAGACTATCGATTTGATCAACAGTTTACCTGTTAAAAACCTGGTTATTTCAACTTCTTGTTCACTACTCCACGTACCCTTCACAATTGAAAATGAAACTTTTGATCCAGAAATTAAGCAACATTTCGCTTTTGCTAAAGAAAAATTATCTGAGTTAGCTGACTTGCAAGCAATCCTCGATGGCAACACCGATTTAATTGCCAAAAATCAACAATTGTTTGATCAACAACGTGTTCAACCTAACGAATCAGTTAAAAAACGTGTTGATAGTTTGACCGCTGATTCATTCGTCAGACATCCTAACCTTCAAGAAAGAGCTGCCATCCAAAAACAAGAATTCCAACTTCCACTTTTACCAACGACAACCATCGGATCTTTTCCTCAAACTAAAGCTGTCAAAAAAATCCGTGCCCAGTTCAGACATAAAGAAATTTCTCAAGCAGAATATGACGAATTCATCGCTAATCACATCAAAGAATGGCTAGACTGGCAAGAAGAAATCGGCATCGATGTCCTAGTTCATGGTGAATTTGAACGTAACGACATGGTGGAATACTTCGGTCAAAACCTCGATGGCTACTTATTTAGTAAAAATGGTTGGGTACAATCATACGGAACTCGTGGCGTTAAACCACCAATTATTTGGGGTGACGTGGCTAGAAATAAACCTATCACTGTTAAGTGGTCTAAATTTGCCCAAAGTCAGACTGACAAAATCGTTAAAGGTATGTTGACTGGACCTGTTACAATTTTGAACTGGTCTTTCCCTCGTGAAGATATTTCTGTCAAAGAATCAACTATCCAAATTGCTTTGGCTATCCAGGATGAGGTACTAGATCTCGAGAAAAATGGCATCAAGATTATCCAAATCGACGAAGCTGCTTTAAGAGAAAAATTACCACTTCGTAAAACCGACTGGTATTCTGAATATCTCGATTGGGCTATTCCCGCTTTCCGACTAGTTCACAGCAAGGTTCAACCAACGACACAAATTCACACTCACATGTGCTATTCCGAATTTACTGATATTATTCCAGCCATTCAAAATATGGATGCTGATGTCATTTCATTTGAGGCTTCCCGTTCCAATTTGGAAATCCTCGATGCACTCCAAAAAGAAAACTTTCAACTTCAAGTCGGACCTGGGGTTTACGATATCCACTCACCACGTATTCCATCAGTTGAAGAAATCAAAACTACTATCCACAAAATTTTACAAAAGGTCCCCCAAGAAAAGGTTTGGATCAATCCCGACTGTGGACTAAAAACTCGTGGTATTAAAGAGGCCAAAGCCAGTGTTGAAAATCTCACAACTGCTGCTAAGGAAGTTAGAGAGGAGTTGTTGATAAATGACAGAAACTAATCCTACTTTATCATTTGAAGTCTTCCCTCCTAATTCTCAAGTTGGTGTGGACAATTTGACCGACACTTTGGATCAATTAAAGGGACTGAATCCTAGTTTTATCAGTGTTACTGCTAGCAATCACAAATTAAATTACGAAGAAACAACTATCAATCTCGCCAAATATGTCAAAGACAATTTACATTGCCACACAATGGTCCACATGCCTGCTGCCTATGTCACTAAAACAGAGGTTAGATCAATCTTGAACCGTCTAGAAAAAATGAACATCCACCAAGTTTTAGCTTTGCGTGGCGATATTGTCGAAGGTTACGTTCCTGAAAAAGACTTCAAATATGCTAGCGATTTAACTCAGTTCATCAAACAAGAAAAACCTGATTTCACAGTTTCTGGAGCTTGCTACCCTGAAGTTCATCCTGATTCCAAAAATAGAATCGATGATATCAAACATCTCAAGAACAAAGTCGACTCCGGATGTGATCAATTAATCACTCAATTATTTTATGACAACGAACAGTTCTATCGTTTTCAAGAAGAATGTGCCATTGCCGATATCAACGTCCCTATCTTGGCGGGAATCATGCCCATCGTTAATCGTAAACAGGCCCTCCATGTCATCGAAAACTGTGCTGCCAGATTACCTAAGAAATTTATCAATATTTTGGACAAATACAAAGATAATCCCGTTTCTTTAAAAGAAGCTGGCATCGCTTATGCAGTTGATCAGATTGTTGACTTAGTAACAAATGACGTCTCCGGTGTTCACTTATATACGATGAACAAAGCTGACACTGCTAAACATATTTTTAAAAACACGGCATCCTTATTTCATCTCGACGGTGTTGCCGAATAAAAAAAGTTTCTCACAATTAAGTGGGAAACTTTTTCTGTTTTAATAGACACCACAAGTAAAAGAAAAAGGCAATTTTAGCCCACTAAAAAACCCGGAACGATCGCACTCGTTTCGGGTTTTGGTGTTTTTATGTGCCTACCTTTATGGGCAAGCAAAGTATAACATGGAATAATTTCTAAAACAATTAATTTACTGCAAAGCTGAAATGATTGCTTCTTCCATTTTTTCTGGTTTGGTTACTGGTGCATATCTCTCAATTAACTGACCATTTTTATCAATCAAAAACTTAGTAAAGTTCCATTTGATGCGACCATGTCCAGATTCATTTTTCAAATAAGTGAACAGTGGATCCTCATCACTACCATTGACCATAATTTTCTTAGTCATCGGAAAAGTCACACCATAATGCATCTGACAATAATCGCTCGTAGCCTTGTCGTCATCTAATTCTTGATGAAATTGATTACTTGGCAAACCTAAAACTTCAAAACCTTGGTCGTGATACTTTTGATAAAGTTCCTCGATACCCTTTAGTTGAGGTGCTAGGCCACATTTACTGGCGGTATTGACTATTAAAAGAACTTTACCTTGATAATCATTAAAATCAATTGTAAAACCATTCATTTCTGTTTCTTTAAACTTATAAATTGGTGCCATTTATTTCACCCTCTTTTATACATTATGTCGTAATCTGGAAGCGGAAACAATGATTTTGTTTATGCCTTTTGCTTTCTTTTCCATAGTAGATTGTGGATAATAGACAATTAGATTATAAAAAGAAGGTATATTTTTTGAGTAAAGAAGAATTTGATGTTTCTAAACTGAGTTCCAAAGCTCAAGCTAAACTAGAAGAAGTTAGAAAGCAACAAAATTTTAAGACGCTTGAGGAAGCTGCTAGCTACATGTTAGATTTCACAAAACGAAAATAAGCCCAGTCAATTGCATACAAAACTATCAACCCTAGTAAAAGCAACCAACCGTTGATATCCTTGGGCATAATTTGAAATGTCACTAAAGCAAAGTATAATACTCCCAAGATTGCTAACTCGTAGACAAATAAAAGATTAAGTTTCTTCATTTTTAACTCCTAAATCAAGATTAGTCTATTATACAAAAAATAAAGACCATGTAATAAACAATTTGTTATTAACTAACTGCTTATTACATAGTCTTTTTTAGATATCAGTAACTTTGATACCCGCTTGTTTCAATATTTTACTTTCAATACCATGTTCCAATTCCTTATCATGATGGATTGGGACCGGCAAAGTCACATTCGTCTCTGGATTATACATCTTCAAGTGTGATCCATTCTGCGACTTCTTAACAAAACCATGTTGTCGTAATATCTTAACGATTTTTTGGGGTTTCATTGCCATAAAATATACCCCCTCTCGGTATCTATTATGACACATGCATTGTTTGCAATACAAATGAATAGCTATACGTCATATTGAGTTTCATGAATACCAGCATTCATCAAATCATATGGCGTCTTCATCGATTCTGAATCCCATGAAGCAATCCCGACTACCATAGAAATCGCCATGGTTGAGAGAGAATCGTTTGATTTAACTTTTTTCTCAAAGCCATCTTTAATACGACTAGTGGCAATTTCTGCGCCTTTAGAATCAGTATACAAAAGGATTGCCCAAGTAGGATCGTCATTATTTAATAAATAAGTAATATCATTAGTTCTAGTTTTTTCTTTGATTGCATTAGTGGTCAATTTCAAAAGTAATTTCATTTGATTAGGGCTCATCATACGTTTTAAATCATTGAAATAACGAATTTTGATAATCGCCGTAGTTACCGGAATATCAAATCTCCGGTTAGTTTCAGCAAATACAGCAATATCTTCAATATACGCTACCGTCGTCCGCAAATTCGTCTGTTCATCAAATGCGCCACGTTCAATCAAAGCTGTTCTCAATTCTCCGTTAGATTTTTGTAGAGCAATTTGATTTTTAGTCATAGTATATAGAGCTAAAGATAAAAGTATTGGTACTATCATCCAAAAACTCAATTGCCAAGGAATCCTTTTGACTTGCACCACATATTGATAAGTCATAATGATAGCCTGAATTCCAATAAAGATAATATTAGATATCAAACTTGGTAAAACACCAAAAAAATATGTAATCATCAATAAAAGAATCGTACAAAATAGATAAATGACATTTAACAATAGATTACCTGAAAGGGACATTAATACCGCGGTTATACTAAAAAGCGAAACGAAAATCAATAATCCTACATCTTGTAATAAAGATTTCTTTTCATCATTATTGCTTTCCATCTTTGTTGCCTCCATTCAATCGTGCTTGCTTCCTTAACGTCAAAATGACTGCCATGCCAATCAACAAAATGACGATAAGTGCTAATCCCAAATAAAGGATCAATTGCGAATTTTTACTGAAGGTTCTTTTAGTTTCTAAGGATTTATCTATCGCCTTGTTCTTCTTAAAGCGATAACTATAATGCGCATTATTCATATCTACGACAATTGCGTCACCTGAAAATTGTTGAACATTCTTCTGAAAATTAATTTGTGAGGTGGCTACGTACGTATCAAAGCTATTAACTCCGGTTACTACCAACATTCCTCTTCTGTCATTGTATGGTGAACGTATCAATTGAGCCGTTCCAATTTGCTTTCCGTAATCCTTTTCGATGCTTAATTTCTCATTAGAAACAATTCGATCAAAGTTATTTGAATACTTAAAGTATAAATTTGGATTCAACTCTTTAATCATTGGATTATTATTTGGAGTACCTAAGACAATCACATTACTATTCTTTAAAACACTCTTGCTTGGAATCTTGTCATAAAACTTAATAGTTCCCGTATTACTTTTGGCAAAATTACCAATCAAATTGAAAATATTTGTCAAAGATTTGAAGTCATTTTCATCTAATTTCTTAGGAGTTATCACCGCAATATCGTTATAAGTTTCATCTGAAATAAACATCGTTGGATAATTAGTAAATAATAAATCATTACTTCGTTCCGATTTCACCAAAACTTTTGAATCAGAATTTACTGAAGCCCAAGGCGTATCAGCATTATCAGATGTATCTTGATCTTTCATTTCCAAATCAAAAGCCACTCGAACGGTAAAACTGTTACCTAATGATAATCCCTTTGGAAACTTTAAAGTCAATGTATCATTGTTAACATTAGCTTTAGTCAATTTTTTACTGCCAATAATTGTATTGTTTACATATACTGTTACTAAAGAACGATTAAAATTCAAATTATTACTATAATTAAAATGCAATTTAATTTGAGAACCATCAGCGTTAGATTCATCATTTGGTATTTGAACTAAATAACTAGTTTCTCTATGTCCAGCGCCTTGAATTTGATCTGACTCAGTAGTTAAAAAATGCCTACCATTGTTATCTTGCAAAGAAGACGTATAAGTATCCGTTGAGTTCCCAACGTATTCTGAAGACTTATCAGTTTCCTTCATTAATTCTTCGTTTGCAACAAAACGAGCCGCTTTTTTTAATAGAGACCCGGATTTTGCCGTCACAATCAAGTAATACTTATGGTCCGTATAGTAGGTCTTTATCAAGGCTTGTTTTTTCAAACTGTTAGGATCAATCTGCTTTTTTAAATCCTTTGGTAAATTATCATATTGGGCAATCACCATCATATAGTTGTTCTCATTAGCCTTTGTATTCTTAGCTTGAAGAACCGGAATTTGGTCATTTTCAGTTGTAATGATTCTAGATTCACCTGATAAAGCAATCATACTAGCGGTCAATTCGGTAGTGGTAGGATTATTAGCCGTTATAACTTTTGATCTTTGATAAGCTATTGTATCTTGACCAGAAAAATGCGCATAAAATGACCTTACCGTATTCTCAGCTTCTTTGAGCTGATATTCGAAATTAACATTAGAACCATTTCCGATAGTTAACCAATTTGCCGGTGTCTGTTGTAATTTATAATTATTTTTGTCTGCTTTATTTAATATTTGACCGCTTATAGTCAATTTATTGCTGCCACTTAATAGATCCAGTGGGACATTGATTTTTTCCGTTTGGAAACCTGTTTTATCACCTGGACGAAATGAATAAAATTTCACTCCATTCAAAGACACTGTTATATCCGATGTCTGAATATTAGCTAATTGGGAAATTTGATAGTTAAAATTGAAAGTAAGTTTTTTAACATCCCAATAATCCATTTCAGTAAAATACATATTTGCTTCCACGGACTTTCCCGAAAGACTAGTCGTACTATTTTGAAATTGCTGTGTATAAGTCTGATTATCTGCGGCTTTTACATTGATTGGCTCAGATGACACCAATAATAACAAGAATATTAATCCAATACTTACTAAACTATTTATAACGTTTCGTTTTATACCATTTTGCTTGCTTATGAAATACTTGTTCACGAATATACCCCACCATTCCGTATGCAGCAACTGCCAGCCACATTTGACTATAAACTAAATACATAAAGATAATTAACAATAGATTGCTAAAGGTCAGTTCACCACGTTCTGTGGTTATTGTCACGAAAGTACTGATTACAAACATCAAAACTGCAAAGAGCCATAAATAATTACTAAATCCTTGTAAATCTGAATGAACTATTCCTGCTACCGATAAAACAAAGACTGAATCAGATAAAACTAATGATGTCATCAACAGAAAATAAATCGTTAAAAAATAAAGTAAGTCAAATCTGATTGGTCGACCCTTCTTTTGAAATAACAGCTTAGCATTCTTAATGATGACATAAATATTTCCTTTGACCCAGCGCGTACGTTGATGAAACCAAACATCTAACGTTTGGGGCTCTTGTTCCCAAGTAACTGCTCGAGGTTGAAACTTGATTTGGTAGCCCATTTGATAAACCCGAAAACTTATTTCCGTGTCTTCAGCTAAAGCTTTTACGTCCCATTTACCAACTTTTTCCAAGACTGATCTTCTAATAACATAGTTAGTCCCTGGTATCGTGCATAAATGGAATAATTGTTGTCTCCCGGCTTGTGCCATCCATTGAAAAGACAACGTTTCAATATTAATAAAACGCGTCAAAAGTGTAGCATTTTTATTTCTAGTTCTAAACTTACCGATAACAGCGGCAAGTTTATCATTGCTGAGAAGTTCGGCCACCAAAATCCTCAAAGCACCATGTTCAGGAGTATTGTCAGCATCATAAATTGAAATCAAACTACCTTTAGCACTCTCTAATCCAATATTTAAAGCATTGGATTTTCCTTTACCACCATTGGTTTTATCAGTATTAATTACCTTCAGACGATGGTAGCCAAACTGCTCTTGTAATCCGTTTAATAATTCAGCTGAATTATCACTTGAATTATCATTAATTACAATAATTTCATACCTATCTTCTGGATAATCAAAACTTAGCAATGATAAAACTGTTTTGACGATAACTATCCCCTCATTGTGAGCTGGAACTAAGATAGATACAAATGGTGGATTCTTTGGAAGCTGCGGATCAGATTTAGAAACGTGTCTCAAATACCATGTATATCCAGCAACTGTTAAGATAAGATTTACTACTAAAGTTCCCCAGATAGAAATTACAGCAATCATTAAAAAGAAATCTAATATCGTGATATCCAACACCCCCATTGTTGTTATCTTCTAAATCGATTCCAATATATTTTTTGTCCAATATAAATAAAAATTAATAGCACAATCATAATTACAACGAAAAAAATAGCCAAAATATTACCTTCAACCCTGAAAAAGTTACTAAAAAGAGACGTTGGCTTTCCATCTGAAAATTGTTTATCTAAATCTGAATTAGCGGAATGAATATCTTCTATTTTTCCATTAACTATATATTGTCCATGATTGTACTGTAATGATGTTGTTTCTGTATTTAGTTCCGACTTAAATCCGTCATCAATTGGATTATACCAATTTAAATTTAACTCCTCAATTTCACTTTCAACATGTTCCAGTTGTTTTTGACTATAAGGCATAGACACAGTCAAAGCTGTTGGAACATTGAACAAAGTATCACCATTCTTTTTGACATTATTCAATGACGAAGCGGACATCCCAAAGAACGTTTGCTTGGCAATATGGGCATCATCGTCTTCACTAACATAGGTCACTTTTTTACCATTCGGTAATAATAACCAATGATCAGCAAAATCTAATGAATTTTGGCGTAAAATTTTGTCTTGATTCCAAAATCCTTCCGAACTAATGCCAACGGGAAAGACCTGCTTTCTGGCCAAACTAACAATATAAGTTAAAAAATTCTTATTAATAATCTGCCCCTGTGTATCTATTCCCGAACTGACAGTAGGCGTTTGTAAAAATATGATTCCACCCCGATTTTCAACATTTCTCAATACGGATGTAAATCTATCAAATGCCTTCATTTCCGTATTTTCACTGACGGAAGTCATACTGATGGCAAATGGTATTTCTTTCTTGTAACAAAACAAGCTCAACTTATCTAATGTAGCTAAATTAGTATATGGAGAAACGTTAGTAATAGTTAATAATGGTCGGTACTGTCCACTACGATTGAATAATTGGGCAATCATCTTTGTTTGAATCATTAAACTCAAACCTTGATTAGAGAAAAATGGCAGATATCCCTGTTTTCCGTTGATATAGCCAAAGGGATATTTTTTTTGATTTTGTTGCTGACTAGATAATACTCCAATCTGTTGTGATGAATCACCAGTTTTTGTAATAACCGTAATGCTTTCTTTAAATGGCAAGGTTTCTCGATCTTTTTTGTCTGATAAAATCAATTGCTGTTGATAAATCTTCTGAACTTGGACACCTAACTGATTAATTTCTGTTTGAGTCAGATTTTCTCCGATATGCAATTTAATACCCGAAAATTCATCCCTGTCTTTTAAATAATCTTGATTAATCAGACCTACTTGACGCCAATTAATCATTGTAATTACACCCATATATTTTTTATCATTTAACGTACCCTTCTGGTATTTTTGCTGCTGTAAAGTTTTCACTCGCAAATTCATACTAGTTAAACTCCGTTGCAAGGCACTGATATTGACTTTATCGTTTTTAACATCGTTTTGAGAATCATAAACTAACAGTACTCGATTATCATTAGTTGCAGCATCTACTCTTTGAGGAAATATGATAATTGACAAAAGGGCTATGACTATCAAAAAAACAAAACTAAACTTCTTTTTAAACATCAGCCTTATCCCCTTTTGTATTCCACAAAGTGTGATTTATCAAATCTGATACAAAGATTAACAGCGCCATATTCAAGCTGATTGGAATCAAAAATAAATGTTTTGCCAAATCTGCATCCCCATCACCGACGATGGATACAATTGGAACAAAAACCACTATCGTCATTAATCCCAAAATCAAAAAGAATCTCAATATTCCCATGTAGCGATCTGACTTAAAGTCCAAATACAGCCCTACACTATAAACAGCTATGAAACCAACTGCTAATAAGCAGTCAAATGCATATTTTCCTGGAAAAAAAGCTCCAACCAAAGAGCTATACAGAGTGAAATATTTAACTTGTTCCCTTGGTTTATGGCCCGAATTACGGACAAAATCTCCAACAGCCCGAGGTTGAACTGCTGTAATGTCTTTAGCCGCCAAATCTAATAAATTGTTGAATTGTTTTAAATTAGTCGCGTAATATTTGATAATCCAAGCAAAACCCGTTTTTTCCATTAAATGCTTTTTAACATAAGGACTACTTGGATCTAATGTTGCATAATCTTTAGAATAATAGTTTTCATTTCTCATCAAAGCGAACTGACCATCGACCCCACCTCGTTCAATTTTCTTGGTAGGATCTCCAGTTTCTAGTAACGTTCCATGTGAAAAGGTCTGGAACGTATTGGCACCAACAATTTCTGAACCGATTGACTTATAAATACCAATCCCTGCCATTAAAACAATCACTATTCCCAAAGCCGTAGCTAATCTCTTAGCTTTAAAATGTGGCAAAAACATGACACCTAATGCAACTACACTGAAACTCAAAGCTAATGGCGCATTCTGTTGTTTATTAGTGATCAACAGGACAGTTGAAACGAAAAATACCGTAATCATAGGCCATCTTTTAGCATAAACATTTCGAGCCAAAGAAATAATCGAGGCGCAAATATAAAGCATTAAAACAAACATCCCCGGCTCAGCGAAAAACGAATTAAAGTACAAGGTATATGCTGAATCAGCAAATATAAATACTATTAGTAGAGATAAAAAATAATTTCTGATTTTTCTAAAGGGATGTACAAAAGCATTCGTTAACAGATAAATACCACCCAAGTAGAATAAGTAATAAATTAAACCCATGAATTGAATCGTAAAAATAGTCTTGCTATAAAATAATTTATTTAAAAATAATGCTAATTGAATGAAGATAGTCTGTGATGATAAAACAGAAATATTGTTTTCATTGAAATACTGCATTATGCCAAATTTAGGAATCACATAATCACTATACTGGCTATAACTCGTCGGCAAGCGGTAAATACCGTTACTTAGAATCGACCGATAGAAATCTCCATTATCAGCTAACCCATGAATTGGTGGTACAAACAAAATAAAACCACTGATCAAAGCAGCTAAAATAGTAGCTAGTAAAGCAGGAGAAATCCATTTAGAAAATTTATTAAAGACACTTTCAAAGAAATTCTTCATACTCTTCTGCACCCCCTACTAATAATTTGCTGCTAATAATGTAGTTAAATTATTATATGAATAAGCTTCATTTTGACGTTCGATCCCAATACCGCCATAGATATCCGAATCCTTATCTAATACTTGATACTTCCAAACTAATTTCATCGCTCTTTTGTACATCTTTTCATCATGTTCATTGGCAAAAACCATCGCTGCAACTGCATAACTACCGGCCGAATGGGAACGACTGACAATGCTGCCATTAATTGAATATATGTTGTACAAAGTATTATTTTTGATTTGTCGTTTTAACCAATTCAATGAAACTTTTTTGAGTTTGCCAACCTGTGATAAATGCAAGAAAGTTTCCATGACTTCCGAAGTATTCAGATCATCATTGCTATATGTCTTACTTTGCCAATTGTAATTTGATGCGTACAACGGAAAAGCATCACCCAAATAGCCATTTTGTACAACAGCTAATTGTTGACGATACATTTTACGATTTTGCTTATTATTCTCAAAATACTTCAAAACCGGAAAATCATAATACGCTAAAGCACTCTCACTACTCTGCTTCTTAGTGTCGGTATCATAGAAACTAGCGATTTTCCCTCTACTCATAGTATTTTTCTTTAACATGGCAAAACGAGTAGCAGCTTCCTTTTGATATTTTTTATTGCCAGTTTTTTCGCTGTACATTTGTAAAGCCTTGATTATTCTCAAATCATCCAAAGTAGCATTAACCGGAAATTTCTTATGCTTACTAGGGATATAGCGATAACTAAATTGTGTCTTTAAATCAAATGTCTTTTTCGTTGCAGCATAAAATTGTCTAAATTCTTTGTACCTTCGGTTATAAACTAAATATTCCAACCACATACCAGATGATTCCGACAATAATTCATGACCGCGCGCATTATTCTCCTTAAACGATTGCTGCTTGGAATTAGTGTAAAGACCTGACTTAGTTAACATTTTCTTTTCGATAAAATCTCTTAATTTATTCGTTTCAATAGAATAATTGCCATAGTCAGTCCTTTGAATAAAATTGCTCTTGTCAGCTGGAATTTTTACATCAATTTCTTCTTTAGCGCATCCTACGAGTAATAAGGAAATTACAAAGATGAATACTAAATGCATTTTTCTCTTCAAAGTTTATCCCCCATTTGAGCACTTTGATCTATGCCACTCATTATAATTGTTTTTGCACTTTCTTTCTCTGCTTTAATGCAACTAAATTAGTCTTCTTCATCAAAAATCATGTTTTTATATCGTCATTTGAACAAATAACGATTATACTGTGTCAAATATAACTTTTAATGTCATATTTGAACTATTTTTTGAACAAAAAATTAAATAAAACAATTATAAAAACTGTCATTATTTACTGGTTTCTAATCCTAAAAAGGAACTATAATGAAGGTGAGAATTAAAATATTTATATTCTATAAAAAGGAGGACCAGTTATGAAAAGATTCATCATTATTTTAATGAGTGCCTTATGTTTTTTTGCTAGTTTTGGAACAGTTGCCCAAGCTGCATCTGATAATTTAACACCCAATAATAATGAAAGTGGTGATTTGGGGATTACTATCGATGGAAACTTTGACGACTGGGCCGACAAAACTAAACAGCCAATGAAGTTCCCTTGGGATAATGATAATATCAAGTATGCTTCTATGTTGACTGATAATGATAACATTTATCTATACGTCATGATGCACCCTGTTTTATCTGGTGGTTATACTAACTTCCAACCATCTGGATATACTCTAAATGTTGGTGGAAAAACATTTAGTATTGATTTTAATGGCAATCAAACCGTTAAATTAGATGTTGGTGACAAAAAAGCTGTTGCTTTGGGAATTTACGATAATTCTACCGGATTATACGAAACTGTTAATGATTGTGTTTACGTTGCTAACCAATATATCAATCAAAAAATGGGCGATGGTAAAACTGTAAAAGGTACTGGCTATGTTTTTGAAGCTAAAATTCCATTCAAAGACCTCAAAGGAATTTCTAACACTTCGGGACAAAATATCAGCCTAGAAAATAATAGTCTTTGGTCAGGTAAGCTTCACGTAACCGGTGGTAGTACCGGACCAGTAGTTCTAGCAAGTACCGGATTCGTTATCGCTATAGCTGCTGTTTTGAAATACTCAGGATTTAATTTTAAGAAACGGAGATCAGCATGAGTATTTATTTAGTAATTGGTATCGTTGTTTGGATATACCTACTTTCCGTTTTAAAAAGAGCTCACGTTCCAGCATTCTTCTTTCTTATCGGAACTGGCGGGCTCTTTTTTATTCTAATCGGCTTCAGTGATCCTTATTGGGTCTGGTTTTTTACTCACTCAGTTATCAATGGTGTCAAATGGTTCGGAAATCTGACTAATATGAGTGAAGTCATGAATCGTTATGGTCTGATCAGTATCAACAATCCCACTCAACCACTGACGATGACGATTGATTACGAGTGTTCTGGGATTATTGAAACGATGGCTTACATCAGTATCGTCGTTTTCTTTCCTATCTTCAATCGTTATGAAAAGACCTTTTTCGGAATTTTTGGCATTCTCTGGATTTATTTAGCAAACGTGCTTCGATTAGCCTTAATTATCGTCATCGTTCACTTTGCTGGCGGTGGTGCCTTCTTTATCGGACACTCCATTATTGGAAGAATGGTCTTCTACATCTTAGTCATTGCTTTGTACTACAATGTCTTCACTTACTCGCAAATTTCTCACAGTCTTTATCAAAATTTCCGGAAACTCGTTACAGGAATAAAAAAACGTTTTAGCAAGGAGGGATAAAAATGAGTTATTGGTTAGACCTAACCTTGTTTAAAATGGGATTCTGGTTGACTTGGGCCTTGATTCCGATTCTAGTTGAAATCATCCCTTCCATTATTTCCAGTGTGCGCATTATGATCAGCAACCGCCATCCTAAAAAGATGATTATGCCTGCAAAAATGCCAATAATCTCCGTTTTAGTCCCCGTTCACAACTCTGAAGATACTTTGTTTGCCTGTATTCAATCGATTCACGATTCAACTTATCCAACTAAATTGATTCAAGTTATTTTGGCTGACAACAACAGTACTGACAACAGTTTTCAAGTTTTTGCCCACGCTCAAAATACTTTTTCTGACATGAATTTACGTTTGATCCACACCGCTCCGGGTAAAGCTCAAGCTCTAAATGCGGCGTTATATGGAGCCATCGGAACTTATATTATCAACATTGATAGTGATGGCGTACTTGAAAAAAATGCCTTGATGAATATGGTTTTACGTTTTGAAAATGATTATGAAGTCTCTGCTTTAACTGGTAGTATTTTACCCAGTCGTTTAATGCTAAAGAAAAATGGTTCGTTACTGCGTTATAACGAATACTTCGAATACGCCCAAGCCTTTCTTTCCGGTCGAGTAATGGAGTCTCATAAAAACCAACTATTCACGATGTCTGGGGCTTTTTCGGCTTTTCGTAAGGAAGCTGTGATGAAAAGTTTCTTGTATGATATCAACACAATTGGTGAAGACACCGATATGACTTTCCAAATTAGACAACGGATGAAGCGAAAAGTTGGACTCTGTGCTAATGCGTTCTTCTACATCGAACCTATCAAAGATTTATCCGAACTTTACACGCAGAGACAACGTTGGCAACGTGGTGAAGTCGAAGTCATTCAGGAATATGCTAATAATTTGGAGGTAAAAGAATTCTTTAAAAATTTCATGGTCAGACGACTATTGATCGACCACACCTTCCTATTTCCTCGAATGATTTGGCTTTGTGCCAGTGTCGTATTGCTATTTTTCCGCTACTCACCGATTATGATGGGGATGTCATATTTCATTATTTACCTACTATATATTTTTGTAGAAGTATTAAACTATATTTGTGTGCTTCAACTCTTGGAAGACTTTCCTAACGATCAAACCTTTTATCGGAAACAATGGTGGGTCACTCTTACTTTGCCATTTTATAATTTCATCTGTGCCGGCATCCGTTTGATTGGAGTTATCAATAGTATGACCACCAAATCCGGTTGGAACTCAGTACCTTTCAAAGAAGAATGGAATAAAGTAACTAATATTGTGAAAAATGACTTTCGAATGAAGGAGAAAAAAACTACTAATCATGATGAGATATCAATACCACACTTACAAAATCAAGTATTACGTCAACGCCAGTCACGCCATGCGCTGGGAAAACGGTGAAGGTCAGCAACACAACCACACGTGGGAGATTGTTTGCGAAATTCACAGTAAAAATGACCAAATGATTGTTTTTAATGATATCGAAAAAAGATCAAAGAAGTTTGCGATACTTTCGAAGGAAAATTCTTAAACAAACTCCCCGCTTTCCAATACGTTAATCCAACGACCGAAAACGTTACGATGTGGCTATTCAACTTGTTCACACCGCGCTTGGAAGAATTAAACGCCGAATTGGTCAGATTGGAAGTTGGTGAATCTCCTACTCGGTCTTATTGTATCAGTCTGTATTAACTCAAAAAGCTCCATTAGAATACTCGTACCCTTTGGGGATCGATATTCTAATGGAGCTTTTTTTATTGTAGATTGCGCATTTATGACGAATAACTATTGCTTTCATTTTTCAATCAATTGATATTAAAAATCGTATTTTTACATTTCCAATTTATTTTTCAAAGCTTCGGTCAAAACAGCAGAAAAGTTGATGTTCTTCTTCTTACCTAAAACTACCAAATACTCTGGTACAGTTACATTCTTGCGAACTGTCTTAGGATTATTGCGACGATACTCTTCCATATCAATATAAACGACTGTCTTAATATCATTAGCCTTAATTTTAATGTCTTCCAAGTCAGTAGGTTCAGGGTATTCTGTTTTATCATCAAGCATAATTCCAATTGCATCTTGAGCCATTAATAAGGCATCTTTTATATTATCGCCTTGAGTCCAAGTACCATTGTCAATATCAGGTATTTCTACACTATAACCTTGATCTTCCGGATGCAAAATTACTGGATAAACTAAAATATTTTTCTTTGCTGGCATTTCGTAACCTCCTATAATTGACATTATTTAAGACCTGCTTTCTTCAAGATAGCAATTTCGAGACCCTTTTTCATCTCTCTAACATGTATGGGAATAATAATGGTAACTTTAGTAAAAGGATTATACATTTTTAAATGTGAACCTTGTTGCGACTTTTCGATAAATCCATTCTGTTTTAAAAGTCTTACCATTTCTTTGGGTTTCATAGTCATAGGAAATTTTCCCTTCATAAATTATTATACACATCAATACTTATAATTCAATTACGATGCTTATAAATAAAATACGAAAATTCTAAGGATCACTTCTCACGGTCATAAAAAAAAGACCGCACACAATGTGCAGTCTTAATTTCAAACTAATTCAAAAATTAGTTAAGCTTTGTCTTGTTAACAACGTTCAACTTGTCATCCAAGTCATAAACAACTGGTTCACCAGTAGTCATTTCAACGTCCATGATGTCAGCATCAGAGATGTTTTCGATGTACTTAGTCAAAGCACGTAGTGAGTTACCATGGGCAGCGATGATTACGTTCTTGCCGTCTAATAGCTTAGGAGCAATTTCATCTTCCCAGAATGGAATTACACGTTCCAAAGTAACTTTAAGGTTTTCGCCACCAGGAATAATTCTTGGGTCAAGGTTTGCATAACGACGATCGTTAGCTGCTGAACCTTCATCAGTAGACTTCAATAGTGGAGGTAATGTATCGTATGAACGTCTCCAGATGTGAACTTGTTCATCACCGTATTTTTCAGCTGTTTCTTTCTTGTTAAGACCTTGAAGTGCGCCATAGTGACGTTCGTTAAGTCTCCATGTCTTTGTTTCAGGAATCCATAGTTGGTCACAGCCTTCAAGAGCATAGTGCAATGTCTTGATAGCACGTGTCAATACTGATGTGTAAGCTTGGTCAAATTGGATGCCAGATTCCTTAAGAAGTTTACCAGCATTTTGAGCTTGCTTTACACCTTCTTCACTAAGGTCAACATCAACCCAACCAGTAAATTGGTTTGATAAATTCCATTCACTTTGTCCGTGACGAATGAAAACTAATTTTGCCATTTATATGATCCTCTTTTCATTTCTTTAACAAAGTACATTTTACACGAATTTGGCAATAAAAAAAAGTTTCTTTATTAAGTTTGACTAAATTGCAAAATAAAATCCTCACTAGAATGTTTCAATACATTCCAATGAGGATTTTTGGTTTGATTATTCTTTATAAATAGGTGTATCTAATTCTTTTAAGGTAGTGATATCCAACTTATTCTTCGAATTCTTGTTCAAATAAGTATTAACTTGATCAGAACCAGCTAAGACAGCGTTGATCTTGTCCCTACCTTCAATCAAATCAGACACTTCTTGAGCATTTTCACTCTGTTTCATCACGATTGGAATTACTTCAAATCCGTAATCTCTGAGTTCCAATAATTTCTTATAATATTCAGAATTGATTGAAACAAAAATCGTTGAAGCATTTTGTTTCAAGGCTTGGTTCTTCAACCACCAGAAAATCAAATCTTCATCATTATCAAAGGTACTGATCAAGACATTGCCTTCACTGAATAGCTGAATATAAGGTTCCTCAGCTGTATAACTCTTAATCAAGACCAATGTTCCATTTTGACGATAAAAGTTCTCACGAACGACTTTATTGGTATTTCTGTGGTCATAAAATTGGGTAGCTGAGATTACTCCATTGACATCGAAAATATCCCGACTCAACAATTGCGTGCCGTTTTTGTAGTGACGAATAATTTGTAATTGGTGGTTGGCATTTCTAGAAACTTCCATGACCAACTTATCATCAGCATCCAAAATTTTATCGACTTTATCACTAACATGTTGAACACGGTAATCAGCATCGAACGGAATTTCAGCCGGCGTTACAGGTGTATTCATATTACGTCCCTGCAAGTCATTGTACATATTCAATAGATAAGCATTGCCATCAACAAAACCAGCATTTTGATAATTCATCCAAGCTTCATCAATTTGGTCGTTGTAAGTGACTGAAATTGCATTAGCGATTAAACCTTTGTCAGCCATGGTCATAGTCAATTGTTGCCACATATTAGTTGTGTCACTATCAGGATTGGCAGCTAAATCATCAGTGAAAATATAATAGTCACTATTGGCGTCTAAGTAAATCTCATTAGCCATTTCATCTGTTCCAAACCATTCCTTCAAAGAAGCATTGATTTGGTCGATTCTATCAGTAGCTTGCTTTCTCTCGTCTACTTGATCACTGCCGACATTTCTCAAAATATGGTTGCAATAACTACGATCAGTCAATAGTTGACTACGCAATTGTGACTTCAAATCAGCACTTTGATCCAAAGTATTTTGCAAATTTTGTTCAGTGTATTGCCACTCTTCACCGCTATCCATCCCCGGTTGTGGATTTCGGTTAGAGTCCATCTGTGGTTGTTGTTGCATTTGTGGTTGATTTTGACCAAAGAAATAATCGTTGCTACCAGGCTGTGCCGCTTGGCTTGGTTGGTTAAAATCATTGCCACCAAATTGGGTACCATTGTTCATCTGAGCATCATTATATTGATTTTGTGCTTGATCAAAATTATTTTGATCCGGTTGGGGATTTTGATATGAAGAATTGTTTAGATCAGAATAATTATCATCGTTTTCTTTCTTTTTTCTATCGAAAAATGACATAATTTAATCTCCCATCTACGTCAGTTGACTACATTTATCTCCATTATATATGACAAAACTAGCTTAATCTTAATTATAACGTTTTCTTTAACTTTATTCTGCGCTTTTTGGGACCACCGATTGAGTGCACACCCAAGATATCGAGGAAGAAGACAAAAATTGGGATTCCAACAATCAACCCCCAAGTACCAAGTAATTCCTCGGAAACAATCAAGACGATAAAGGTAAAGAAAATTGGTAAGTGCGTCATGCTGGACATAAATTGTGGATTCAAGAAGTACGTTTCTATCAAATGAATAACAATAATCATGATAACGATGTAAATAACGTAACGAATACCTCCGACCGAATAAGCCACGAAACTTAGTGGAACTAACGAAATAATCACTCCAGCCACGGGAATCAATGACAAAAGAAAGACCATGGCTGCTAAAGCAATAATTCCTGGCATCTTCATGAATAACAAGGTAATCGTCGTCAAAGCAGTATTTACGACTGCAATCATCAATTGAGCTTCTAGAACAACTCCAAAAGTATTAACGAATTTTTGACCATAATACTTTAGATCTGCAAAGACCCAACCGTATTTACTGTCTAAAAATTGTCGACCAAAAGCATTCATTTGTTCAACTTGACTCGTGTAGAAGAAACTGAGTAAGAACGATATTACAATATTAAAGCCAACCGCCCCAACACTACTAATATAGTTAACAACTGAAGTAACAGCGACTTTGATTTGATTATCCAAATTGATCTGTTGCAAATAATTATAAATAATATTCAAATAAGGGTTCGAACGAACATCCTCACTCTCATAAAATGACTGCAACGAAGTAAACATTTTGACCGTTTGACTAACCAACTGTGGCACATAATTAGCAATCACAAACACCAACAAAGCAATAATAATCAAATAAGTTGGTGCGATTATCCAAACTGGTTTTATTCTAGGAGCTTTTTTTTGAATCGTTCTAACTAATTGAACTGATAAAAAAGTAAAGATGAAAGTTAATAAAAACATACTCATCATACTTTTAAATAAATAGAATAAACCGATAACGACAACTAACAATATAAATCGTCGCAAACGTTTATTTTCAACAAACTTATCGTACAAACTCATATAACACACCTCAAATATACAAACTCAACGAATACAGCACATCTATTCCCACAACTATTGCAATTACGTACCGGTCGTACCACAACAAGGCCGTAAATTCACGAAACATCGCCGGCCACTTCAACATGCTCATCGTTTTAGCTGATGCATACTGAACTTTAAAGCCTAATCTCTTAGCCTGCAATTTCGTTCGAGGAAGATGATAGTCGCTTGTAACTATAGTAACCTTTGGGCGAGCCTCTTTGGACCAAAAACGATGAATTTCAATAGAAGAAAATTCTAGATTTTGAATCGTATTCATAGCTTTTTCTTCTAGAATAATGTGATCCTCTGAGATACCAGCATCCAACAAGTATTCCTTCATCATCTCAGCCTCAGTCTTATCCGAGAGACTATGTGGATTTTTGCCCCCACTGACAATTATTTGCGGTTTATTCGTCGATTCCTTAAAAATCTCAATCGTTTTATTCAGACGACTAGCTAAAATCGGCGGAATCCGTTCAGTCATGCACTTATTACCCATGACTAACAAAAAGTCGGCTTCTTGTTTCATATTAACCTTTTTCTGATCTTGATGCATTAGCCACATGTAAACTAGCATAATAAATAAAAAGAACAAATTTAAAGATGCAAGTCCGAATGTATAAGCGCCTAAAAATTTGTTCAACGAAATATTAGAAATTAAATAGAATACAAATATAACAGCAATCACAATGCCAATCCCCCAAATCGGCTGGCGACTGTAGACATACCTTATTTTGTAAATAATCATTGCTTCTACAATGGTTACAGCAAGTAGTATTAAAAAAGTCATTTTTCCTCCGCAGCTTAATTCAAGCTGAATTTCAATTTAGGCACGGTAAGTGGAAAATCTTTAACCATCGTCCAAGTAACAGTTGTCGAATCCTTGTCTGGTTGTTTTAACAAGAATAACTTATTATCTAATGAACCATAAATCAAAAATTTACCCTTAGTAGTTGTCACAGCTGGTCCATTTTCTGAATAAGCTGAAGGTGAAACCAAAAACATATATTGCATCAAGGGCTGCTTACTGCCACTGATACTAATCCCCTGGTAATCGCTCGGTTGTAAATTGGTACCATATTGGTCGCCAAAATTGACCCCGAGATTACCGATTTTTTTGTCATTATTATCTGAGATAGCCGCTGCTAACTGCATCAAATCAGCATTCGATGAAATTGGATTGGCCACATATTGATCATAATAATCTTTTGTCTGAGTAATTGAATCTTCCAAACTAGTTTGCGTTGAATCAGACTTCGTTAACAAATTGGCTTTGGTATTAGCTTGATTGTCACGCGTTCTGACGGTGAAATCACTCGAATACAAATACAATTGATTACTATCATTTTCAATGCGAATCTTAGCCCGATCAATCTGATTGCCAGTCGCTTTAGAGTTAACTTTTAGATTAACTTCTTTTGGCAACAAACGATTTTGATTTTGACCATGGTAGTAATAATCAATCGTTACAAGGTTCTTCGCTGTCAAATACATCTTGCCGTAAAGACTCTGAACATTCCCTGATTCGACCATCGTTGTCATAACTACTTTACTATCAGTCGTATCGGATAATTTTTGTGCTGAATGTTGGGTCAAAGTCATCTGATAAGTTCCATTTTGGTTGATTGTCAAATTACCATCAGTCCGGCGATAATCGATAATAGTTGAAAAATAAAAATTACCTATTAAATTATTGTCGGCACTCAAAGACTTAGTGTTTTGATTGACGTCGATGATATGGTTAGCCATCTGTTTATAGGAAATCGACTGGGATTTGTGCTTGGTAGATTTACTGATATTAGCCTTATCACGCTTGGTAATATAAGCAAATTTGTAATTCTCATTGCCCACTTGGACATAGTAGCCCTTCATATGCTTACCATAAATATTTTCGTGATAAGTCTTCACAAGTTTTACAACCAAATCCTGCTTGGCAGTTTTGAAAGTCATCGTCTTACCATCACGCCCTAAAACGTATTGTGGATTGTTGAAATGCGTATTGAAACGATTGATTCCAACTTTGCCATCAATATTCGTGATATCTTTGATTTCAGCTCGCTGATTTTTTAAAAATTTGATTGAAACTGTGTCATTTTCACCTTGGTCTTGGAACAAATACCAAGTCTTATTGGACGAAACGATCTTACTAGTTTCTTTTTTTTGACACCCAGTTAAAATTACGCAAAAAAGAAACATCACACTCAAAACAATATAAAATTTTTTTCCCATATCGATTAAGCCTTTCTCATACGACAATTATACAACATCAAACACCTTCTATTATTAAGTATGATATCAAAAAAAGACCCGCATTTCAGCGCGCCTTTTCGAATAGTTTTTTATAAAATTATTTTGTAACGTAACCTTGGTCGACCCATTCGTTAGTAGCAACACGACGATAAGTCAAACCTTGATAAGTCTTAGTTTGGTCTGTGTACCATGGAGTGTTGTTAGCTAGAGCACGGTTAGTGATTTTCTTAGTACTACCATCACTTTGGAAAGCTACCAATGGAACATATGAGCCTTGAGAATTATTTACAGTAATAACGTTTGATGAAGCAGTTCCACCATTGTTGACATTACTGTTGTTATTGTTAGAACTACCACTATTAGTATTACCCTTCAATTGGTTGTAATACTTGCCAACTAGATCATAGAATTGATCCATGCTGTAACCCCATTTAGCAAAGTAGCCAACAGGATCAGTGTGAGTTGTTTCGCCCCACTTCTTAGATACATCATTGTGTGACATAACTGTAACGCCTGGTGTAAATGGCAAGTTATATTGAACTAACTTGTAAGCTGTGTAATAAGCTTGGTTAGCAACTGACTTAGCGAATGAATAAGTAGTACTTACTTCACACAATTCAACTTGAACGAATTTGGCATTGGCTGTTGGACCAGCACCCCAAACGGCATAATCAGTATTCTTAATGTTTAAAATTTCGTTAGCGTCAACGAAGGCATGAACATAACTGTACATATTTGGCCATTCACGGTTGAAATATGTTGCTTCATTTCTAGCGGTTGCTCCAGGAGTAGCTGTTTCATGAATAACAACACCTTCAGGCTTACCAACACCATTTTCATAAGGTGTCCAGTAACTAAATGTACCTTCTTCGTTAGTAATTGAAACTGGAGTAATGTTGTTGTTTGTAATAAAGTCATTGATTGCTGAAGTTGCAGCTTGCGCTGTTTGAACTTGTGCCCCTAATTGTGGAACTACCTGTCCAACCGTTGTAAAACTGATACTTGCTAGTGCAACTGAAGTCGCAAGAGTAGTCATAAATTTCTTCTTTGATACCATAATAAATATTCCTTCCCACCGTTAATTTCCTTAACGTTATAAATTATAACAACTTTTTTCACAAATTTGATAAAAGTAATAAACCTGTAATCAGATAGTAAAATTCAATGTTCGCTCATATGTCGTAATTTTTTCAAAAGACTGTCACGTCGGTATCTTAAAGCTCTCGTAGTATGGTTATAACGTTTCGCCAATATTACTAACGGTACCCCCTCAATGAAATGTTTTTGCAATATATCATGGTCAATCTCCGTCAACTCGGAAAAGTCTACGAAATCCAACTTATTTTCAGATAAATCCTCAGGAACCCTTTGGAAATCAAACTCTTCAAGACTGTGGAAATCAAAATAACGTTTCTCCTGACGTAACATATCGATCAAACGCCACGTTAATTTCTGGAAAACAAATTTATGAAACTTCGTCATATCGCCGTTATCCTGCACGTATTGTTGATAAGTTTGAGCATAATTGATCATAGCTTCTTGGAAATAATCTTCATAGTCGACCCTAGTTGTATAAATGTGGGCTCTTTTCAAAGCACCGTGGATCAGACGTTGATTTTGTAGTGCATCTTTAAATCCTAATTCCATTTCATTCATTTGTGAGTTCTCCTATTTTTACTCACAAGGCCTTGTGTGGAATTAATATAACGAATCTGGATAAAGATTATTAGTTGCCAAAATGAAATCGAAATGCTGTTATATCAACGTTTGATGATTTAGTACGAAACAAAAACAGGATATTTTCGGGATTTGGTTAAGTATTTTGTCGACCTCAAAAAATATTTAAATTTGGATAAATATGTCGTCCTCCATACCAAAGAAAAAAGCATCCATTTAGAAGTTGATAATCTAAATGGATGCATTATTTTTTAATTAAGTCGCTTAATTCGTGATAAATTTTGGAAATATATTTTTAATATTTCATTCTTTTGTATTTCTTCAATCTCTAATCTATGCAACAGATACTTTTCAAACTCATCAATCATATTCGACAGATTCTGAAGCATAGCTCTCATCTTTTGGTGATCTTCACAATTACATCGTTCAAAGGATTCAAAATATCCCTTATCTTTTGGTGGGATAAGTTCACAGACGCCAAAGGCAAACATTCTTTTTGAAAAAAGAAATGACGCCTCATTCAATAATGCCACATCATGCATTCTCTGTTCAAAATTGCCTTTGGGAAAATCAACTTGTAATTCATTACCTTGAGTTGTTATTAAGTTTAACTTTTCATTCTTTACTCTTGCTTGACGAATAAGCAATGGTGCTATCCAATCTGTGTTTCCTTTTATGGCTCCACGCATTGGCATTAAAGTGAAATAAGCATTTACCAATGGTATAAAACTCTTAACACCAAGATAACTGGCTAGAAATTTAGCCAGAGTAAATCCCCAACCGTTAGTCTCACATACTCCATTCATTAATTGTCTAGAAGTCTTCTTAGTAACAATAATTCCTGCTTCTACATGAACAATTATCGAATTAAACCCTACTTTTCCAT
This sequence comes from Companilactobacillus pabuli, assembly GCF_014058425.1. NCBI lineage: Bacteria > Bacillati > Bacillota > Bacilli > Lactobacillales > Lactobacillaceae > Companilactobacillus > Companilactobacillus pabuli. The sequence continues at coordinate 152,460 of NZ_CP049366.1, read as the reverse complement.
AGCTTGACACGTCATAAACTACAATGACATTCTTATCTATAACCAAATTCCCTTCTTGAGAACGTAAATAGAATCCGTGCTCTAATAAATATTCCTTTGAAATCCGGTTGTTTCCAAATGCTTGTTGAGTCATTTTTCGCTCCTAGATTTATAAATATTTACTCTAACATGAGTATGCCAAAAATATATCATGAACCACTTACTTCAAGATATAAAAATATGCAAAAAAATTCATTTTTTCGTAATACGTTTTTTCTACTTTTTTTCAAACAAAACATAGTAAGTATTAGGACTATTTGAAGCAACAGATCTGACCTTATAATTGTTAAGTAAAGCGTCATGCAAATGCGGATCAATTGAAGATTTAGTCTGTAACAACACGGTTTTGCGGTCATTAGTTGGTGGAGCTTGGATATTAATTATGACAAAATCGACAGCTTTTTGACGCATATTTCTTTCAAAAGACCAGTACATTTTAGGCAGTTGTTTGTAGTTCATATTCAATCTTTGCCAGAAAGGTGTCGTTGGTAAAATATCGGTAGCCAAGAAAAATCCTTCATCCAAATCATTGATCATCAGAAGTGATGGCTTTTTATATTCAGATTTCATGATTTTTGAAAATTGTTCTTGGGCCTGATGTGTCTCACCATTGAGTGAATGTTTCTCGCCGCTGACTACTAAATGATTCAAATTCGCATTGTTAACAAATGGCATGATGACTAAACTGGCTGCCAACAAAATCTTTACAGGTGCTAGTAATTTCTTATCAAAAACAGCAATTCTTAGTTTTTGCAATCTTAACAATCTAATCAAAGCAACTGCAAAAAATGGCATCCAAATCAAAGTATAGTAATCATCTAGCCAATGTTGTAAACAGACAAATAAAACAGCTCCGAAATACATTGCCACTTCAATCACAACGTGTTTCTTTTCAGAGATTGCCTTGAGCCAGCCACAAATTATGAAGATGAAGACGACGAAATGCGTTTTGATTTGCATCCCCATCAAGTACAACAAATACCAGACTTGACCGAGGAAACTTTGTTTGGTTTGCCGATACGAAGTTAAATTTTGAACGAAATAAATATTGATCAAATCTTTAAAGGCGTTGTGCAATCCAAAATAAATTGCCACGATAAATGCCGTCAACAAGAATCCTAATAGTGAGGCACCGATAATTTGGAGCAATTTTTTGAAATCTTTTTTGTAGAGCAGCTCCACAGCAACCCACAAGAAGAAAATGATGTATGATCCGGACAAGGAATATTTATTCCAAAAGATAAAACTCAAATTTAATCCCAACCAAAAATAAGTCTTCAGTGGAATATCAATAACTCGCTGACGATAATGATTCAAGACGTACAACAAGTACAAAACTGAAGTGAAGGCGAATTCTTCCGGCGCTCCACTCAAATTAAAGGAACTCGTACCAACTAAGGCCAATGGTCCCATAAAACCAGCATACTTAGGTGCAATGACATTTTGCTTCAAATCTTGAGCAATTCTTCTTGCTAAGTAATAAACAACACTCAAATTAACTAATTGTAAAAAGAATACACCCGAGAAACTGGTTTCTTTAATACTTGCACCCACGGCAAATAAAGCATACAACAATGGACCACGCTGATCGATAACATCACGATACGGTACTATTCCATGCAGCATCGACTTTCCCATTGTTAACATGGCATTACTGTCGACCCACGGATTAGTTTTGAAAACTGGTGAAGAACCGATTACAAAAAAGCCAATTATTATTAAAAATAATATTGGCAGTATCCATTCACGTATAAAAGTTTTGTTTAATCTCATTTTGTATGACCCACCCAAAATACTTTTTAACCTATTAATTATAGCAAAAACAAAAAACCATAGTATAAGCTTTTTGATTCAGCTTACACTATGATTCTTCATTTTTTAATCAGCGTTATAAATACAATATTTACCATTTACCCAACCGGCATTGACTTTGTACCAAGTTTGTCCATCAACGATTTGTTTGGATGTAACTCGCCAAGTAGTGCCGTCTGCTAAACGTGTTCCCGTGAACTTGTTGTTCGATGCGGGACTGTTATAAACGTTAACGCCATATCCTGGGATATAGTTGATTTTTACCATACCAGAAACTGAAGTTACGTAATTAGAACCTTTAACTTCAACGTCATTTGCACTGACCCACTGATCAGTCGCTACTCGATACCAGACTGAACCATCAGAGTGAACTGATTTTTGGTCAATCTTCCAGTCGGTCCCATTAGCTAGACTAACTGCCAAAGCATTGTGTTTATCATCATAAGCTCTAGCACTTGGTGTAGCTGTTACGTGGACGATATCGGGATATGAGGTGATTTGGTCGTCTTTGTAATCTTCATTTGGTTGTTGTGACTTCAAAGTTGCATCAGTAGCCAAAATATAAGCATCAGTTCCAACAAAGTAGAACGTATTGCCATCATCGTCAACTACATAAGCAGTAGTGATCCAACTGGATTGATATGGCAAAACCCGATCCGTGGCAGCTTTTTTATTAGCCGCACTATAAACAGTCGCACCACTATTCTTTACCACGATGGCAGTATCTGAAATCTTCACTTGTGGATTAGATTTTTCAGAATCCAATTGAACATCTTTGGCATTGACGTATTCATTGGCAGCTACTTGATAGTAAACTGTTCCATCAGCCGCAACGACTTTAGCAGAAACATGCCATTTCGTATCATAGCCTAAAGCACGATTAGCTGCGATTTGGTTGGGATTAGCATTGATATAAATTGTTGCAGATTTTTGATTCGTTACAGTAGCGGTATCGTCGATTGTAGTCTTGGTACCACTAACTGAATTATCATTAGTACCACCGGTACTAGCTTCGTTATCGTATTGTGTCAAATTATAGGTCTCGATTATTTTATTCAAAGTTGATGCATAAATTGGACTAGTTGCATAACGTCCTTGCAACCAAGCCGTTGCATCTTTGTAAGAAGAAGTATTTTCCTTCCAAGTACCCTTGTAGAAATCCTTAGCCCCACTGATACCATTTCTCAATAAAGCACCATTATCGGCAAAAGATTCCGTTGCACTAGGGTATTTTCTAAAATTGGCATAAATCGTGTAATAACCCTTGTCAGCACTCCATTCAGAAGTTGGAAAACTGACATATGAGCCATTGTAATCACCCTTAATACCAAAGTAATTGTTATATTGACTAGACAAAGTCGACGTTCCCCAAGCACTCTCAACAATCGCTTGTGCCATCATAACTGATGCATAGACATTGTATTGAGATCCTACTGCTTGAGCAACGGGACCAATTTTATCTAAAAAGGCCTGTTGTTGAGCCTTTGTTACTCCAGCACTAGTTGATGCTTGAGTAACAGCAGCTACTGCACTGGCTGGCAAAACACTATTAAAACCAGAATCTTCATTGGCTTCAATGGCGTCTGCTGCGTCTTCGTTGATTGGAGCCCCTTGCTGATCCAAAACACTGGCTACAGTAGGGTCTTTTTTGTCAGTCGTTGACTTGTGGTCTAAGTCATCCTGATTCCCATCATCATTAGAAAGTGCTGCTTTCACTGGAGAAGCATTCGATGATACGCCAACTGCCGCTAGAACACTAGCCAAAGCAGTAGAGGCAACCCATTTTTTGTTCATAGTGTCTCCCTCCACTCTAAAAATATACTAACAGTAGACTACTATTTAAACAGGTTGGCTTCAATAAAACCTTAAGAAATCAGGCAAATTTTAAACTTTTTCGTGCAAATTTAAATCTTTTGTAACATTATTCATCGGTATCAACGTAAGTAACGTATTCGGCTTCGATCCATTCGCCATCCTCAGCGATACGATAGAATACTTTGCCATCATCGCCGGTACCTTTAGCATCTGTGTACCAAGCTGATTCGCCTTTGACATATTTGTCTTGGAGCATTTTACGGTTCACTTCATAAGTATCAAACAAGAAAACCACGTAACGTGCATCTTGGTTGACCTTAACAATACCATGTACGTTTTCAAGCATTGCAAATTACCACCTTTTAAGTTAATACTGCTTTTATTATACATTAAATGAATGATTTGTTGGGATGGTTATTGTGGTTATTATGTTGACATCCCCAAAAGCCCTGTGATGGCTCAAGTACTTTTGTCTCCGACTAGATTCTGCATCCTATCATTATCATTTTATCAATATAAAAAGCCTAACTAGTCTGCTCTACGCCAACTAATTAGACTTACTTTCATCCATTAAGCTGTAATTTAATTCGTACGACTCTTCTATTATTTCTATATTTCTATTTTTCTACTTTTCTATTTTTCTACTTTTCTACTTACCTAAATAGTTCTTCCAATAGGTTGGATTCTGTTGATTCATTAAATCATTTGACCAAACGAATTGACGGTAAGGAACGTGCTTAGTTAACTCGACTTTACCATTATAAAATTGTGGATCAGATACTCGTTCTAGATTTACTTGACGGTTTTGATACAACATCGATTGATAACTTACCCCCATCGCAACTACGGCAATAACAATCGCCCAGTTGATCAATTTAATCTTTGAGAAAGCATCAATTACAAAACGCATCGCAATCAAGTACATGAAGACATAAGTCAAAAAGTAGCCACGACAATTAACCGGTGCCGATACGAATAACAATTGACCAACGATAATTCCGGTCATCAAGTAATAGAGCCACATTTTGGCATCAGTCTTATAAAAAGTGAAAATGCTGTAGCCGATAAAAATCACTAGCAACAAACTGACCAAAGTATCGGTCACTGAAATTGGCAAACTGATTGAATTATAGCCATACATATCGTTCTTCGGAATCGTACTTAAAACGGCATTAGCAATCGCATAGTAGAACAAGAACGCGGCTGAAATAATCGACATACTGATTTTTTTAACCATTGAGAAGTCTGATTTCAAAACTAAAGTCAAAATTGCTAACAAAATTGCGGCTAACAGAACAATATTAAAAGTAATCAACCAAAAATGTGTCACATTGGAGAACCAACTCCAAATAACTTTTGGATCAAAAGTGGTCCCTCGATAAGTACTTTTCCCACGATAACCGGGATGAGAGAACATGACGATAGCAGAAATGATTGTCCCTAACAAATAAGTGATATGGTACAGCTTAGTTTGCTTGCGGAAATACAAAATCACTAGAACAGCTAAACAAATTTGTCCTAATGTCAGTGCCTCAGTGAACAATCCCGCCGAATAACCTAAAACTAAGGTCAATAAAGCAAACATCCACGGCAAAATTTTCTTTTGACCATAGTCGACAATAACTAAATAACTCAATACTAAGGCCATCGGTGGCACATAATTGACGAAACCGGCATTCCAAGCCAGTACATTATTGATAAAAGCCCCTTGCAAAGTAAAAACAAAAGTTAATGACAATAACAACGCAGTAATACTTTTACCTGCTAATCTCCATATTGCCCACAATAACAACGTCCAAAATATCCCATAGCTCAAAGCTGCCAGTGGCAAACTATGCATTGTGAAAATTTCCAAAGTATTCCCAAAATAACGACCGTTGCTACTTCCTCCATAAATAGCCTGTGGTCCGTAAAACATATGACGAATCAAATAAGCTCCTTGTTCTCCACCCCAGAAATAATCATCTCCAGAAGGAATCATCAGAACTCGAAATAATCCAAAATACAAAAATGATATCAAAAACATGATTGGTGCAAAAAACTTTCCTCTAAAAAATTCCCCTATTTTCTTCAACATAGTTACCAGTATAAAACAACCTTATAATTCACGAAACAACAAAAAAACGCTTATCCCGAAAATAAGCGTTTTATAATAATATTTTCCTAATCAGAGGAATCTTGCTCAAAATAAATATCACAACTAGAGAAATCAACGATGTCAATAAGAAGTTAGTAAAGTAGGCACTAGTTCCAAACCATTGTTCAACTAAATTAATCACTAAACCGTGTATCAAGTACACTCCATACGTTAATGGCGCAAGAATCTCAATCAATTTACTGAACCAATGATGATACTTATTTTCAAACGAACGCAAAATAACGAAAATCAAACCGGCAATGAATGGTACTGAACCGATAGAAAAAATATTCAAAATCTTCCATAGACTTTTGTTATCAATCAAACCAATCTCAATATTTACCGTAAACAAAATTAAAATTAGTAGAATTCCCACAAGCCAATTAGTTTTACGATGTTTTTCTTGAGAGAGTTTATAACCTAGTAAGAAGTAGCCTAGATAACTTGAGAAAACAATTTTACTCATACTATAAGCTTTAAAATAAACTCTGATGTCAGAAGGTAAAACAGGAATAATTGCAGGAATAATCATCATGAAGAAAAACCACAAAATCAACAAGTAAGTTAATCCAGTACTACTTAAACTATCAACCATAGCTTTTAATAATGGTGACAGTAAGTATAGGGAAATTAGCGGATAAATAAACCAATAAGCAATAATTACCGGTTGATGATACATTGATAGAATTGATTGCATGAAACTGTGGTAAGTATAAGTTCCATCAATTTGTCGGGCAAAGTAAGCCGTGATAATCGACCAAATTATAAATGGTACTAAGATTTTCGGTAAACGGTGCTTGAACAAATAACGAATACTTCGAGTTTTAGGACTATTCAAGATTGTCGAGCCACTGATCATAAAGAATAACGGTACCGCTATTTCTGTGATAATTACTAATGAATGAGCAACGTTCCAATCGACTGAACCAACGCCGTGTTCCAACCTAGATGCGCAGGAATGAGCCAAAACAACTAGAAACATTGCTAAAACACGAATGAAGTCTATATAAACGATTCTTTTTCCTTTCACTTTCTTCCCCCCTCAATAAAAAATTGACAATTTGTATTTTTATTTGCATTTTCTTATATCATCAAAACAACAATTCTTAGTATAATTAACCTAATAATAATCAGAAAGGTTTAAATATGCAGTCTATCTTAAAGAACAAATATTTTAAAATAACCATTATTGCTATCATTACTTTAGGTATTTTTGCTATTGCCAGTTTTTTCTCTATCTATCAAACTGAATTTTATCATAATTCCATCTGGTCGTTCTTGGGACCTAGTGATAATAGATTCCATATGATGCGAATCGAAGGACTGTATCAGTCGATTCTTAGACACGATTATTTCCCAGTGATCAACATGTCTTTCATGGATGGATTCGGATACATCTCAAATATTTTCTATTCAGACTTTTTACTCTATCCAGTTGCTTTGATGAAATTATTAGGATATTCCACCGCTCAAGCAATTGCCTGTTATTATGTTATCTTAAACTTTTTAACCTTTGTTGTAGCATTTTTATGTTTTTACAAGGTTCAAAGAAAATACTGGAACAGCTTAGTTTTCAGTTTTGTCTATACGCTATCTAGTTACCGACTACATGATCTACTGTTCCGTCACGATCTCGGTGAAGTTGGCGCATTCTTATTCCTGCCAATTGCCATGCTAGGAATCTACGAAATTTTCTACAGTGAACGCAAACGAAATTGGCTCTTCTTGACTTTTGGGATGACGGGAATTATTTACTCCCATGCACTTTCACCAGTCTTAGTCGCCATTTTAATCGTTATTGTTGCTCTTTGCCAAATCCCAGAGTTAAAACTTCACCCTAAACGTCTGTTGTCCTTACTTTGGGCCACGATTTGTTCGGGATTGTTGAGTATCGGCTATTTCTTACCAATGCTAGAACAACTCAAACACACAACTTTCCAACTAACAAAAACTAAGAGCATTTTGGTCAAGGGTTCTGATAGCCTGCAAGATAGTTTCAATTGGAGTTTAAGTAACATCATCGATAAACCTAATATCGGATTAATCTTATTAATAGCTTCAGTAATTATTATCGTTTCAGCTCACAAGATTCAAAACAAAGCCGTCAGACATTTTTCAATTATCGGTGTCGCAACTTTTGTCTGTTCAACTTCGGTCTTCCCTTGGATTTTGTTAAACAAAACACCCTTCAAGATGATCCAATACACTTGGCGATTTGATATGATAACTACGCTTCTCTTGGCAATTTTTGTCGCTAGTGATCCATTAAATATCTTCAAAGTTAACACCATCAAAGGACTACTAATTGCCTTCGTTTTATTATTATCGATTTCTGCTGGTTATCGACTCATTCAAAGCTACTCAGCCGCCTTAATTCCTTATTCAGAGTACGATAAGATGCCACCTTACAGTATTGGCGGTGGTCAAGAATATTTGCCTGTAGGGACTAATACGGACACTTTGAAGATAACTAAGCATCAACCTAAGGTCACGTCTGGAAAAGCTAAAATTACTGATTTCAAACAAGCTGGCACTAAATTAACCTTCAATTTTAAGAACGCCAAAAACGCTGAAGTCAATCTACCAATCATCGGTTACTATGGCTTCCAGTCAAAGGATTCTACCGGACAAGTTTCTAAATTGACGATGGACAAACAACACAACAACTTAGCTAAAATCACCATCAATGGCAAAGGAAAAGTCGTTGTCAATTATTACGAAACTAAGATTCAAAAATCTGCTCGTCATTTCTCTGTTATTTCGTTAATTATAATGATATTAATCATGATTGCTTATCCATTCAGAAGCAAACTCAAACCACTATTACTCAAATTAAAACCTAAAAATGAAGAAAAGCCTATCTAATGAAGTGCTCTAAAATTGTTAGACATAATCTAACAACTTTAGGAGCACTTTTTTTATGACCAAATACTCTTCAGAATTTAAAGTAAAATTGGTAAATGAATATTTAGAAGGACAAATATCGATACTTAGTTTAGCTAAAAAATATGGGATACCGAGTAAATCCCCTATTTATAATTGGGTACACGAAGCCGAAGCTAATGGATTGAGCTCTTTAAAGAATAAAAGATCTCATAAAGAATATTCTCAAGACTTTAAGTTATCCGTGATAGAATATTATAAATTACACGAGATCAGTCGTCTTGATACCGCAATTCATTTTAAAATATCACCTAGTCAAGTTAGTTCTTGGATTTATATATATAATCATCATGGTGTTGTGGGATTGAGGCGGCGTCCCAGAGGGAGACGCCCGCTAATGGCGAAAAGAAAGAAAAAAACTCATTTAAGTTCTTCAAAAGAAGAAAAATATAAACAAGAAATACTTGATTTAAAGTCAAAATTACATGATACAGAAATGGATCGTGATATTTTAAAAGCACTAAAGGCCTTGAGAGAAAACAATCACAGCTCGAGAAAGCAAAAATAGTTGAATCGTTAACTAATAAATACAAACTTACTGAACTATTAAACAAAATAAATTTACCAAGATCTACATATTATGAACGTCTCAATAAAGTCAAAAAGCCAGATAAATATGCCCAATTGAAGGAATTCATCACACAGACTTATTATGATTCAAACTCAACCTACGGTTATCGTAGAATCTGGAAGCGATCCCTCAAGGCCGGATTTAAAAACTCTCCAGATACCGTACGTCGGTTAATGGGTAAATTAAATTTGAAAGTAACTATTTATTCGCGTCATACATCTGGTTATAGTTCCTTTAAAGGTAATATTGGAAAGAAAGCTCCCAATATCTTAAAACAAGAGTTTAAGGAAACAGAGCCATTAAAAGTACTACATACAGATGTGACTCAAGTACGCTTGCAAAAAGGAAAATGGGGCTATATTTCCGCTGTCTTGGACCAAGCCAGCGGAGAAATATTATCTTATTCAGTAAGTTCAAGTCCAAACGAATTAATGATTAAAGATACACTTGATAAATTGAAACAAAATATAGATCCATCATTAAATCCAATCCTCCATTCAGATCAGGGATGGCATTATCAATTAAAGTACTACAGAGACATATTAAAAGAAATGAATATTAAGCAAAGCATGTCTCGTAAAGGTAATTGTCACGATAATGCCCCTATCGAGAGCTTCTTTAATCTGCTCAAAAGAGAGTGCCTTTACAGGTATAACATTCTTGATTTAGATCAGTTAAAGCAATTAGTTGATGAATATATTACTTGGTATAACAATGACCGAATTTCTTTAAAAAGAAAAGGATTGTCTCCTGTTGAATACAGGGAACAATCCATGATTTCTTAAAACTTATAAAAATGTCTAACTTTTTTATTGCACTTCATAAATTTAGATAGACTTTTTTTATTTGAGATGATAACCATAGACCTTACCGATATCAAAGTACTTAGCCACCCAAAGATTCATCAATTGATCTGAAGGCTCGTCCAAAGTAAATGTCTGATAAGTCGCGTTGTAAGTACTCTTCGCAACTGGCAAGATTGGTACATGAACACTATTCTTACCCGCGTTTTTAGCAGTAAGAATCTTTTGGTACTGCAGCTTATTTACTTGATAACTCTGATTGATATCTTGATAAGCCGGTACATAACTTCTGACAAACAGGACTAATGTCAGAACCGATAAAATTGGTAAAACTAATTTAACATCGCTGAACAATGCATAAACAGGAATAAATAAGGCAATTCCTAAGAAGATGATTCCACCAAAGAACGTTCTCTGGGGAGCTTCTGGAGACAATGACATCGCATAAACGGCCGCAAAATGTCCAATCATGAAGAAAACTATCGACCAACAACTATCGATTGATAATCTCTTCAACACTATTCCGACAATTGTCAAAACAACCACTAATAAATAGAGCCATTTCCAATTATCAAAAGTTAAATTATAAATGTTTTCGAGATTCTTGTGGATAACTGGCCAAGTCCGACTCATCATGCCTCGTTTTTGAGAGCCTGGGGATAAGACCATGATCAAGAAACCTATCCCACCAAAAAAGACACTAGTTAATGTCACTAAACTGATTTTTCGAGTCTCTATAAAACGTTTGAGCATGAACAATAAGACAATCAAAATTGCGGCTGGACCCGAATTCTCATTACTAGCTCCAGCTAAGAAACCAATAATTGCCGCACCAATAAATGACTGTACATTAGGCTCTCGAACTTTCAAATTGTATATGATAAAGCCTAGGTAAATAATACTCATCCACAAGTAATTCCCTGCTCCTGAAACCCAAAGGACCGATTGTCCGAAGAACGGCAGATAAAACCAAGCAAAGGCAAAAATCAGTGGCAAAACAAAAGCTTGAGCTTTCTTATTAGACAATTTACTGGCAAATTTGTTCATCATCATAATTAAAACTACGAAAATCAAACTATTACAAATATCAAATGGAATCTTAGTATTAAATTGCATGAAAAATTGCACGATTGAATGCGCCACGAAACGCCCATTCCAAAGGAAATAATGATTCCACATCGAAGCTGGTATCAACAATGTGGAGATTTTTTGTTGATGAGCAATTTCAGTTGGCGATGACGTCTGATAGAAAAAATGATAGACGTAATCGTCGGCGATATATAAAGTCTTCAAATTCAAAATCAATACAAAAATGAAAATGGCCACAAGAATTATCAGTGACCACTTGTTACGTTTAAGTTTCAAATATAAGCTGTTCACTAAATTTCTGATAACAAAATACCACCCTTGCAAATATAACTTCTCTCAAAATTATAATTCATTGGGGTAAAAATTTGAAGATAACAAAAAAGACTAGATCTCATTGATCTAATCTTCTTAATTAACTATTTAACACCCTTAACTTTCAAAGTGTATTTGTTGTAACTGATCTTACCTTTAAAGAGCTTTTGTGACTTAGCATACTTGAAAGCCTTCTTGAAGTCAGATTTCTTAACTTTATGAACCTTCTTAAAAGTAACGCTCATATCAGTAATATACTTAGCACCTTTATCACTAATACCAAAGTCTCTCAAAGCAGCTTGAGCAGAACCATAGCCACCAACTTTGTTGATATTCTTAATTTCAGTATTAAGAACACTAACTAGAATTTGTGTTGAAGAAGCATTCTTCTTAGTAAAGTCCTTGTTAGCAATCAAAATTTGACCATTATCTTTACCAGTCTTTTGACGGTTCAAAACTTTAGCACCATTACCCTTGGCATTGCTGATGGAAGGATCTTCCAAAACGGCAGCGTCAATATCGCCAGACTTCAAAGAATCAACACGAGTACTATCAGCATCGATTTGCTTAACCTTAACGCTTGAGTACTTAACTTTGTTCTTCTTCAAAATACTCTTGAGATATTGTTTTGAACCAGACTTCTTGTCGATAGCAATCGTCTTGCCTTTGAGATTCTTAACCTTCTTGTACTTCTTGTTAGCAACTAAACCGTAGTAACCAGGCAAAGTACCAACAATCTTCCAAGTAGAATTCTTCTTAGCAAGGGATGCATAACTAACTAAATCAGTTGCGGCAACATTAACGTCACCATTAGTGATAGCATCGTTTAATTCCTTGTTAGAATCAAATGATTTCACATCAACATTAATATTATTACGACTAAAATCAGTAGCATCCTTAGCCATGACAGCAGGCATTGCGGCAGTATTCTTGATTGTTCCGATAGTAATTTTGTCATTACCAGCTGTAGCAGCTTGAGCAGTTAAACTCATGAATGGCAATGATCCAACAATCAAAAGGACAGTCGCAATCATGATAGCAATTTTCTTCAAATTACGTGACATAATAAACTCCCTTTTCTTATAAAAGTACACTAGTTCAGTGTAAACTTTTGTCATGCCAAAAACCATAATTCAATGGATTCTTATTAATTTTTTAGATAAAAAAGCATAAAAAAAAGGCTCGCCTAAGCGAGTCTTTTTAAATTTTTACTAACTAATGATTAGTAAGCAACGTAGTTTACACCACTACCTGCTTGTACCCATTCGCCAGTAGCAACGTGATATACAGTAACTCCAGCAGCGTTAGTTGCCTTCTTGTCTGTGTACCATGCTGAATCACCAGCTAATGCACGGTTTGAAACTGATTCACCGTTGTCATTGTATAGCATGTAGATGAATGATGAAGGACCATCAAGTGTAACTTTACCATTCAAAGCTTGTACGTCAGTGTATTCACCTTCGTCAGTTGTAGCTTTGTCTGAGAATGTTACATCGTTAGCGTCAATCCATTCGCCAGTAGCAACACGGTATTGTGTGTTACCGTTTTGGTCAACACGTTTTTGGTCAGTGATCCAAGCTGTGTTCTTTGCAAGAGCACGGTTTGTAATCTTGTCACCATTGTCATTTACAAGTGTGTAATATGGTGTATCAGCCTTTGTTGTAACAACACCTTTGTTTTCAGTTGTTGTCCATTCAGCTTCACTATCTGAAACGTTGATGGCACGTACAAATGTAATTGTATTACTACCAGTCTTTGTAGTAAAGTCTGAACCTTCTGAAGCATTCTTACCATTTACATAAATTGTATATGATGATGGGTTTTCTTGATATGCATTAATCAAACTATCAAGTGCTGAACCTTTTTGAGCTGTATATGTAACTCTTTGATAGTAAGTACCAGCAGTCTTAAATTCATTATTTTCAATATCAGGTTTACCTACAACACCAGTTGTAGCATTACCATTCATTGCAGCTGTAAATGTCTTGTAATATGTTGTGCCCAATTTAACATCTTGAGTTGCAACTGAATCACCATTTTGATCTGTAAGTGAAAGGTTTGCACCATTAACTAGTTGAGTAGCATCAACTGGTGAATTCTTTGCAACACTAACTGGAGTTGTAAATGTAGCATTCAATGAAGTAATTTCATTCTTGTCAGCTGTATTTACCTTAAATGTAGCAGCTTGCTTGTAACCAGTTTGTGAAGCAGTGTTGTCTTTGTAACTTAAGTAAACTGTAAATGTTACAGGTAAATAATTATTAAGTGATAATGCTGAATTCAAATCAGAAGCATTCTTTCCAAGAGCACTACCATCATATGTATTACCCTTAGCATCTTGTGCTACAACGTAAACATAAGCGTTACGTTGTAGCACAAGATCTGCCATCTTTGATGAATTATCTGTATTGATAATACCACCATGAGCATTCTTACTTTGGAAATCTTTCAATGTTTGTGCATTCTTTTCACCTAATGCCAAATCTGTATTAGATGATTGTGAAATGTTAACACTGTCACGATCAGCAAATTGATCACCAAAAGCAGTAACTTGGTTATCAAGAGTTTCTTTATCAACAACATCTGTAGTTGTTGATGCTGTATCAGCTTGTGAAACAACAGGTGCAGCAACTGGAGCAACAGCTAGAAGTGTAGCAGCAGCGATTCCTGCGTATTTAATAGATTTTTTCAATGTTAATCCTCCCCTGGACTACAAGAATTTATTATTTTAATTGTCGTGGGGCTATCCCACTGACAATCATTATATGAAACTCCGGCTTTATAATCAACTCGAAATTAAAAACTCCCCTGTTTTGTAACATTTCTGTATTAAATATCACAATTCTGTAATATTTAGGCAGATACCCGTACTAAGTTTGTAACTTTTTGATCAAAAGTAATCATAAAATTACAAAAATATTACAGACATTACGTCTACATGGAAACTCTTACTCTCTTGTCAACCTAAAAGAGCCTACTCTTATTCTAATCGAATTAAGTCGTAGGCTCAAGGTTTATCCCTTAAAAAGTTTAATAATTATGTCTAAATACTGAATAATTTTAGAATACTTTGGTTTCAGTGCGGTCAATATACTTGGCATCAAGAACTTCTTTGTAAAGTTCGACAGTATCCTTTTCAAAAAGCTTACTGGCACTGATTTTGTCCATCGCTTGGCGGACAGTGTTTTCATCGAGTCCAGATTTAACGTAATTTAGAACGAGATTGCGTTTCTTACCTTCAGATGTTTTGAATCTTAGTTGTAGTTTCTTCATATTAGTTTCTTCCCTTCATATTTAGGTGCGTTTAGTCAGCGCTTAGTTCGTCGTGCTTGATTACTTCTGATCCTAGATAGGCATCCCCGTTTGACAATAGTTGCAAACCTTCGGCAAACATCTTGATTTGTTCTCTAGTGGGTTCTTCGATGATGTTGTTGTAAGTAAAAAATTTGATTCCATTAGGATAATCTTTGTTTGCCATGATGATCTTGATTGATGTTCTTTTCCAACTCATTTTGAGTACCTTCTTCTTATTATTATTTGTAAGAACTTTTTGCCGGCTTAAGTAACTTACACATATAGTAACGATTGGAAGTATCCAAAACGGAAATTAATTTTGCTTTTTTTTGGAACATGGTATAATTTGCCCAGTTACTTATATGGAGGAATTAAAATGAAAAAAGCATTATTACTACTTACGACTGGATTTGCACTAGTCCTAGCTGGTTGTGGTAATTCTTCATCATCGTCATCAAACAGCACTAATAACAATGACAGTAAATACAAGACGGAAATGACTAAGGGGAATTCTGCAGTTGACAATGGCAAGTATGCTAAGGCATCTGATCACTTTGAAGCTGCTACTAAATTAAAGAAGACTGACAAAGCTTCCGCTTCTGAAAAACAAGCTGACAATCTAGTTAAGGCTAAGAGATTAATGAGTCAACGCAAGTTTTCTGATGCAAAGAAGGCTTTGAACAAGGTCATCGACCAAGACAATGGCAACAAGAAGATGACTTCTTACGCTAAGAAACTCAAGAAACAAGTTACTAAGATTCAAACAAACCGTAACAACTACAAGTTAGATATCAAGAATGCTAAGACTATGATCAAGGCTGGTAACGGCGACCAGGCTAAATCATTACTTGAACAAGTTACTAAGGCTAAAGGTATCAAAGGTAAGTATTATTCAGACCTTTATACTCAAGCTAAGACTTTGTTAGATTCAGTTCCCGAAACTACAACTAAGACTGACGACACTACAACTGATACTAATAGTAGTAGTGATGATTCAACTGCTAATACAGATACAACTACTTCATCATCATCTGATGACGACCAAAGCAACAATCCTGCTGCTAAGGGTGACTTCGATGTTGAAAAGCGTGAAGTTGGTGGTAAAGAAATCACTGATCAAGATATTGCTAATGCTAGACAACAATTGACTGACCAAGGTGTTAAGACTGTTGGTGCCTGGAGTGATAATGATATCATCCGTGCTATCAAGAATGCCCACGCCGATGGACGTACTACTATTCAACCTTCAGATGCTAAGGTTAGATAATTAGGTATTTAAAAACCATGACTTCTATTCTGAGGTCATGGTTTTTTGGTGTCATTAAAAAATATGATTTACAGATTTTTTTAAGTCATTTTAGAAATCCACGTTATAATACTTAGGTTAGATTTTTTTAAGGAGGGACTAATGACAACAAAACTACAAAAGTACAAGCATCGTGCGGTTTTGATTGGCTGTGTGATTATTTTGGCACTAGCCTTTCTCATCCCTCAAATGTATCGCAACGCCCACTCTGCCCCTTATTGTTACTCTTCAGGGACGCAGATCACTTTGCAAAATAAAAATACGCATAAATTAAATGATTATCAAAAACAACAATTTACGAAAATGGTCAAACTAGCGATTGATAAAAAAGACGGACCGTTTGACTGGTCCACTTATCAAACAGTTTCTCTAGAAGTCTATAAGATGAAGAAACCGTCTGTTTATGGAATTATTTATAAAATCAAGCCACGCTTTCATCAAGAAAACACCATCACTAATTCCGTCATCATTAAACTCTCCGACCGCGATTTGAAGACTTATCACAAATTTTCGATTCTAGGATATTCTTCTGATTTCTCAAATTATCTAAATTAATTTCTAAAGAAATAGTAACGTTTATCTTAACTGTTTTTAAAATAGGTTGTAAAAAACCGAATTGCATTATAGTTTTATCATGAACCGCGAAATAAATATAGGAGGTTAAACGATGAAAAAGAACACAGCTTTAATTGGTTCGGCGTTAGCTTTGTTAATTGCTCCAAGTGTCCTGTCTAATTTGTCACCTCAAACCGTAAAGGCATCAGTCCCTGATCAAGTTGATCTTGTGGGAACTGTCAACGGTAGCGGTGTTTTAGTTGATGACCAAGGACAAGCTATTACTAGTACTTTCTTGCCTAACAATAGTTCCTGGAAATTGGGCAGCACTAAATATTTGAATGGCGTACTTTATTATCAAGTTGCCACTAATGAATGGGTTGCTGCAAGTAGCTTAAATATTTCTCAGACTCAAGCTCAAGCACAGACGCAGACGACTACCCCATTTACTACTAGCGGACAAATTGCCACTGCTAAATGGAACAGTGCTGTTATCAACAGTCAAGGCACAAAAACTGGTGTAACTTTGCCAGCTGGTAGCACTTGGAATACTGGTACGACTATTATGATCAATGGTATTTCTTACGTCCAAATTGCGAGTGACGAATACGTTGCTGTCAGTGATGTTTCGATTAGTTCTGCTACTCAAAATCAAAATACTGACAACCAACAAGTCATCGGAACCGTTGTTAATGGTCCAGCCGATGTTTATGATACTTCGATGGATTCTTTCTCAAGTCGTCAATTGCAAGATGGCTCTTCTTGGAAAGTTAATCAGATGGTACAAAACAAGTATGGTCACACTTTCTATCAGGTTTCTAACAACGAATGGACACAAAGTACTAATATGCAATTAAACGATGCTGGTCAACAAAAAGACGTAACTAGCGAACCAGAATTTGCAACATCAGTTACACAATAATCAGGATTTGTTATATTTATATTTTTATATTTCACAATTTCTTCACATTTAGTGTTTAGTATAGTAATTGGTAAACAAGAATACTTGCATTTACTACAATGAGAAATTTAATAAACAAACTAATATAACCACCCTCCCTGATATTTATGAAGTCTCCTATTTTATAGGAGGCTTTTTTGTTTTATCCACATAATTTTCTTTTGGACTTCCAAAAATATCATTCTATAATTAATTTGATAAGGGGTGTGGGATATGACTGTAGAAAAAGATTTACATCAAATAACTAAAAAAATCGATGATTTCAACGACGAAACGAAGCTCAATTTGAAATTGCACGTTGAACACGAAGCTAGTACGCATCGCAAAGTTTTATTAAACGGTTTATTTTATGGCGCTATTCATGAAGGAATTCAAGCGATCGTTGATGAAAGAATGAACGAATTCACGAAGAACACCGATCTCAAGCCGCAAGAATTATACGTTTATTTGAAAGGACAGATCACTGCACATCCCACTTTGTCAAAACGTCAATTACACTATTTAGCATATGATCACTTAGAACATATCACTGACAATCGATTTCTTAAGAAAATCTACAAAACGATGAAAAAGAGGATGAGATAATGGGGAAGATCAATAATAAGCGCTTAACGAGAATTTTTACTAAATTTACTTCCAAACAAATAACTAATTTTGTTTCCAGCAAAGAGTTTAAGAAGCGTGTGATGGATTTCATCTTCAATGCAGTCGATGATGTAGTGACGATTGTTTATGATGAAGCGCATAAAAAATAAGGAAGATTTTAATAGAATCTTCCTTATTTTTATATTCATGTTATATATCATATTTTTCTAGAAAAATGCACAAAAAATCCTCTAGATTTCTTATCTCAGAATCTAGAGGAAAATTAAAGACTTATTATTTTTTAAGGTTTTTCTCGACCCAATCACGGACGTCAGCATCCTTCATATCAAGGAATGGTTTCTCCGCTTCTTCGGTCTTAACTGTGTCATGATTGTTGTTCTCCATGAAATAATCCCAGATTGCGTCACGAACAACTGTCTTATCATCGCTCCAGTCGAAAGCCTCACTCATCTTTAGGTTCAATACTTCTGGTTCTTTTGCAATGGCTGCATCAGCCATCTTTGATGGATCTACTTCTGCCATATTTCAACAACCTCCTTAGTTACAAGTTCATTATAGTGCTAATTCGAAAAAGTGACACACTAATTGCCCATATTTTTTTACTATTTATTTAATTGGCATAATTTTTATACTAATAAGAGTTGATACAACTTACTTTTATAAATAAATTGTACCTTTTATACAAATTGTACAACAAATTCAATTGAAATTTGAGTTTTCTTATGTCAAAGTACATGCTATAATACTTCTTGTATAAAATTATTCCCGGAGTTTTACTCCGTAGTCGCCAGTTTTCTCCTTACAAGACTCAACTGACGGCGCACTTAAAACCGCCTTGTGGAAATTGGCGGTTTTTTGTTTGCAATCATTTAAGTGTGACGAATTCATTTGTGGCTACTCGATAAGCTTTAACCGGATTTTGATAATTGCCCAAGTATGCGACACGATCAACATCCCAATCAGTATCTTTAGCTAAAGCACGGTTAGAAATTGCCTGATTCTTAGAATTGACTAAACTAGTTTGCTTGTTAGTTGCATAGACTTTGGCATTGGTCTCATAGACGTAAATATCGGAATTTTTGACCCACTCATCTGTTGCGACACGATAAAAACGAGTATTGCCAATCGTTATCATTTGGTCACTGAACCAGTCGGTATTACCAGCTAGGGCAACATTCTTCTCGGGGGCAAAACCTTTTCCCGTAAAAGAATAGAGTTGTGCCGTCTTCTCATCTGGATGTACAGCAATTGTTTGCTCCAAATAACCCTTGCCCATTTCAACTGGACTGCTACTATTACCATCGTTACTAGGGACTTTAACTGGAGGTTTAGCTTTCGTATATGTAACTTTTTCATCAGTTGTAATTGTTCCATCTTCGTTGACGGTAGCTTGGACGCTAGTTTTATCTGGAGTGTAGCCTTTGATGTTAGGAACGGGTACTGAAATCTTTTTGCCGATACCTCCTGTTTGGTTATCTACTTCTTGATTGCCCATGTTTGAAGGTATGATTACATTGGCGGTGATTGGATCGTTTATATCCACGTCTATGCCTGTGACACTAGTAATATTTTTATAATCATATTTAAATTTTACGGTAGATGAGCCTACTAGCCATCTATTTATCGCTACATAATAATATGTTGTTCCATCAGATGTAATTTTAATATCATTTGTAGATAAATTACCATCATCAGGGATATCTATATATTTCTTTTCATATGTATCATAGAATTTATTATTATCTCCAAAAACTAAACTATTATTATTTGGAGTTATTTTTGTCTCAATTGCAGTACCAATTTCTACAGTAACTGTTGGTACATTAGGATATTCTGTTTTGTCAGCATCCGTTACTGCAGTTACAGTCTCACCAACATTTCCCTTATAGGTATAATCAAAATACTTCTGATAATTATGTGAATAAACACTGATTTTCCCAGATATAGTCTTATCACTATTAACGGTAGGAATATCAACAGTTTTATATACTGGCTCTTTTGTTTCTACCGCCGTATCATCCTTCTTTGTAGTTTGATCATTGTTTTTTGCTGCACCTGTTTCATCTTTTACCACGATAGGTGCATTATCAGCCTTAACTATTGTCGAATTGTTAAGCAAAGTAACACTAGTCCCCACGACTAGCATTCCAACTAAGGTTGTGACGAATCGATTCCTCATAAAAATCACTCCTCAAAAAACCTTTTATTACCTTTATAATAGTCTTAAATTAAAATATTGATACTAAAAAGATGCAATAAATTTCCTTAATTCAAAACAAAAACGCCTCTCCATTTTGGATTGGCGTTTTTGTTTTATTAAAAGAATAAATCAATCCACTGCTTTATAGTGTTAGGAATGATATTTCTCTTCTTTGGATCAAAGGCAAAATCCAATACTTCATTAATGTCATGATTTTCCTCCACAATAGAATCATCATCCTTTTTAACAAAGCGTTTTATTTGAGCTGGCTTACCTTTACCTTCAACATGACCTCTTGTTGAAACTAACCAAACCTCTTCGCTAGTTGAATCCAATAGTGAAGTATACTTACTTGCCTCTAAAATATTATTACCATTCTTCACCTGAATGTAGATTTTTCTTGATTTAGTATAACTTCCATCTTTATTTTTAGAACCATCTAATAACACAAACTCATATGTTTCAGTACCTATTTTATTCGTGGAAGGCACTGTAACATAACCATATTTATCATATAGCCATAAAGCTATTAAATCTTCAGCTTCAGCGTATCCAATTAAATTAAACAAATAACTTCTATTATCGGGTGTCTTGATGTCTTCCTTTTTTATTGAGTTAGTACAAATAGCCGAAAAAGCACTCGTTACCGTATATTGGTTCCCTTTGACATCTATAACTTCATCATTATTATCCACTCGACTTAGTGCTGATCGATTTTGCGTATAAACAGACACTGATCCTGGAACTTCATCTTCTTTGCCAACCTTTATCCAATCAACTTTTAATTGAGCTGAACAATCATTTTCAGTAGCATCTTTACTTGCATCAAAAGAAAAGAGTTCTTCTGGAGTTCCTTTTACTTCGGCAACATAATACTCTCCATCTATTCTAGTCCAAATAAAATCTCCTTTATGAACATTATCAAGCAATTGATGAACTCCCTGATTCCCCCATTTATTATTCAAACCGCTTTTTTTGACTTCTTCTCTCCAAAACTCTTTATAATCATCAAGACTTTTTATCTTTTCTCTTCCAATAGCATCAGAAAATGACCAACCGCAAGAAACACATCCTTTATCATAAAAATATCTGTATGAATCTATTTTCTTTTCACCCCCGCCTTTACCTTTTGCTTTCCATGTTCTTTTTATTTCTTCTGTTTTTTTCATTTTATTCACCTCTAACATATAATCGTTTAAAAACTATTTTTGAGTCTTTTAATTCTATGTAAGCGCTTTATAAATGAAATTATATCACCTTACAAAAAAAGTGACCTCATATATTGAGATCACTTTAAATTTATTATTTATTTTTTTCAGCGTCATGCTTCTTGCCTAGAGTTGAATGGTGCATCCCGTAAGCAAAGTAGATAACTAATCCGATAGCGAACCAGATTCCAGCATAGAGTTTAGCTTGAATATCTAGTCCCCAGAAAATAATTAGTGAGCCGATAAATCCTAGAGCTGGTAGCACCGGATAAAATGGCACTTTGAAGTCGGGCATAGCGATGTCTTTTCCTTCACGTTTTCTCAATGGATAAATTCCCAATGATACGAACATGAACGCAATCAACGTCCCGGCTGAAATCAACTGAGCTAAGAAGGCGAACGGGCAAAAGGCACCGATTAAAATACCAACGATTGATAGAACTAATAGTGCATGATTAGGAAGATTCTTATCGTTCAACTTACCTAGCCAACTTGGTAACATTCCATCACGTCCGAATGAGTAAACTAGTCTTGAACCAGCCAACATCATTCCAATCAAAGCGGTGAACATTCCGATAACAGCAACGGCTTGGATGACACTGGCAACGATTGGATGACCAGCATGTCTTAGAGCCCAGCCAACAGGTTCGGCGTTATTAGCGTAATCAGAGTACTTGAACATTCCAACTAGAACTAAAGCAACAGCAACGAACAAAACAACGGCAATCAATAATGATCCTAGGATTCCTCGTGGCATTGTCTTACCGGGATTTTTAGCTTCGGCAGAGTTTGCGGCGATTGAATCAAATCCGATATATGATAGGAAGATCATTGAAACACCGGCGTAGATTCCTTGCCAACCACCAAAGGCAGTTCCGTCAGCGTTCAAGCGATATTTTGGTATAAATGGGAAGTAATTTTCCACATGAATGGCAGTTAAACCAACCACGATGAAAGTTAAAACAGCTAAAACTTTTAGTACAACTAAAATATTTTCAACTTTAGCAGCACCACCGGCACCACGAGAAATCAACCATGCGACCGCGGCGATAACGACAACAGCAACGATATCAACGACACCACCGTTATTACCAAAGGTATTGGCAATCGCATTCGGGAAGTGGATTCCTAATGGTTCCAACAGCCCTCGGAAGTTAGCGGACAACCCCGAACCAACGAAGGCTAAAGCGATGAAGTACTCGGCTAACAGGGCCCAACCAGCGACCCAACCGAAGAACTCACCGAACATAACATTGATCCACGAATACGCAGACCCTGCAAATGGCATTGCGGCAGCCATCTCCGCATAAGCAAAGGCAACCAACCCGGCAACGATAGCAGCCACGATAAATGAAAAGACCACTGATGGACCGGTATGTTGTGCGGCAACGACCCCTGGCAAAGTAAAGATTGATGTGGAAACAATCGTCCCGACACCCAAAGCCAAGAAATCCTTAACTGTTAAAACTCGAACTAAATGTGAATCTTTATCCTCATAAATACTCGGATCTTCTTTTAAGGTTAAACGTTTAAAAAAATCACTCATAAAATACACTCCTCTTGATTACCAACCAATTTTTTCGTTACTTGGAATAATTACTTGATTATTTTCTGCGGCCGCAAATGCATCATCCAACACATTCAACGCCTTATCCAACTCGTCGTGAGTGATGACCAAAGGTGGTTGAAATCTCAAAATGTTACCTTTCAGCGTAATCATAACAACTCCGTGTTGAAATGCATAATAAATAACTTTGTTGGCAAAATCAGGATCAGGAGTCTTTGTCTGACGGTCCTTAACTAATTCGATTCCTCCATCTAAACCATACATTCGTACATCGCCAATTTCTGGATAGTGCTTTTGCATTTCCAAAAATCTCTCTTCGGCGTATGCCCCTTCGACGTTGGATCTGTCCATCAACTGTTCTTCTTCCAAGACGTCCAAGGTTGCCATTGAAGCAGCACAACAGATTGGATTTCCAGCGGTAGTAAAGACGTGTGCTGGTGAATCAAGACTTTGCATGATTTCCTTTTTCCCAATCGTGGCACTCAAAGGCATCCCTGAAGCTAGTGACTTACCTACGGACATCAAGTCGGGTTCGATATCCTTAAATTGTTGATAGCTCCACATTTTACCCGTGCGACCCATTCCTTGATTGATCTCATCAACGGCAAACAAAATTCCATTTTGGTGACAAAAATCATAAACTAGTTGCATGAATTCTTCGGGAGCTTTTCTGATTCCCCCATCGCCTTGAATTGGTTCAATCAAGACACAGGCTACTTCATCAGCCGGTAGGAAGCTTTCAAAAGGCTGCTTAAATTCGTCGAAATATCTCAAAGCTACATCGTGTTCCGTTTCATTCTCATATCGTCGATATAAGTCTGGATACGGTACGTGCACTACCCCGGGAAGTAATGGACCCATCTTGCGAGCCATGTTCAAGCTAACTCCTGAAAGTGTCATTGAGCCGTAAGTTGAACCATGATATGAATCCATGAAGGAAACAATATAAGGACGACCGGTATAAGCTCTGGCAAATTTGATGATAGCGTCATTGGCTTCGGAACCAGAATTGGAAAAAGCCACTTGTTTCTCAGCTCCAGGAACTAATTTAGCTAGACGTTCGGCCAATTGTTGTCCAGGACGGTGATGAAAATAGGCAGGTGTGTAATGAATCAGTTTCTCGGCCTGCTCTTGGATTGCTTGCACGACTTTTTCATTCGTATGACCAACGTTAATGGCTGAAGCACTTGCCAACAAGTCGATATACTCATTTCCATCTGCATCGACTAAAGTTGCATCGTGTGCGGATTCGATGACGAGGTCATAATAATTGATTCGTGAAGATTTGGCGTAGTACTTATTCTCTTGCACAATCAATCGATGGTCCACCTCGTGATCATGATCTACTTTTTGCGTTGTCATAATGACACCCCCTATTAATTTTTATTGGTTGAAATATTGCTATTTTAATTGTTTTTTAATATACTTGCAAGATTTTTATTAAAGTTTTCTCTTACAGAATCAAGGAAAGACGTGTGATTACTGTAGTAGTAAGCTATACAGCCATTAAATTTTAATTAAAATATTTCTAATAAACAAGAATTTGCTAATAATTAATTTAGGCACTACTATGATGGCGGAGGCAGTAATGATGATTACAGAAGATAATGAATTGTTAGATTACTTGTCAAAATTTTACGGAATATCAATCGATGAATTAACTCAAAAGTATACGATGTCACAGTTGGAAGATGCTTATAATGAAATTGAGCATAAAACCAAATATCAAAAACATTTAGACAACAAAAAAGAATTCCCAACCAAGTATGTGATCAAGGAATTCAGTCCACTGTGAACTACATCGGCACTAAAGTACCGAGCTTCTAGGAACATTCCATACTTGCCAACTAGTATTTCAACCAGTCGGTAGAGGCTAGAACTATTTTACTAAGGCTTGTTCCAAGCCATTGTTTAATATGTTTTTACTTGCATTGATATCACGATCATGATGAATACCACAATTAGGACAATCCCATTTTCTAATATCCAACTCATGTTTACCATCATCGTAACCACAGTTAGAACAGATTTGACTAGTCTTGAATGGATTAACAATTAGAAGTCTCTTACCGTACCATTCACATTTGTATTCAAGCATCAATCTTAATGCTCTCCATGATTGATTAGCGATAGCACGTGATAGGTTATGATTGCCAAGAAGATTTTTGGTTTTCAAATCTTCAATAACAATCAAATCATTATTTTCAACTAATTCACGAGTTATCTTATGGAGATAATCTTTTCTTTGATTAGCTATCTTCTCGCTATACTTAGCTACCATAAGTTTAGCTCTCATATAGTTGGAATATTGTTCTAAAGGCTTTGGATCAATCAATCCAAATTTCTTTTTATACTGGATATCTTTTAGAGCTTGCGTACGTCGTCTAGCTAATCGTTTTTCCCAATAGTGTTTCTTTTTAGAAAGTTTCTTATCAAAACGGATAGTCTTATACTTACTTCCATCTGAACAGATTACTAGGTCAGAAACACCCATATCAAGACCGACAGACTTGCTTGTTTTTGGTAATTGAGCTATTTCTTCATCAACAGTTAAAATTGCATAGTATTTATTAGTTGATGATTTACGAATGGTAACGTATTTAATGACACTAGGGATTGATTTCTTGTTTTTATATTTCATTACACCGAGTTTAGGTAGTTTAATATAAAAATCATCAAGAATCTCAATATTATTATGGAAATATTTAGACTGGTAACTTTGCTTTGGAAATTTTTTACTTTTGAATCGTGGAAATTTGCGTTTCTTACTAAAAAAGCCTTTGTATGCTTCAAATAGATTTTTATCAGTTACTTGAAGACTGGAACTCTCCGCTTTCTTTAACCAAGTATTTTCTTTTTTGAAGACTGTCAAAATGTAGTTCAGGTCAAATACTTTCAGAGATTTCAAATCCGGATTACTTTCATGGCGTTTGATCATCATATCTAGCATATTGTTCCAAACAAAGCGATTAGCACCAAAGTTATATTCAATTAGTTCCTTTTGATAACCATCTGGATAGATACGTAATTTGAAACCTTTTAAAACCATATGAACTCCCTTCTGTAATTTGATACTGTAATTATATCAGAACGAGGGAACATATGTTTGTGAGGAGGCCTCAAATCGCTTAAATCATTGATTCATCACGGCAATAAATTACCGTGTTTTCTCAATTAACAATTTGCGAATTAACAATTTTTATAAAAACCAAGAAAGTATCGATATTATATCGATGCTTCTTTTTTTACTTATTTTTATTCATATTTTTATCATAAATATTTACATATACATATAGTACATATAACATATTATTTACCCGAAAATTGATACATGTCTAGACCAATAAACTATACTAAAGATGAAAAGAGAATTAAATCTAGGGAATCAAATTTATAGTATAGAAGGCTTATTTATGCGGTTTGAACAATTAAAACATGATCCTAACAGTGTTATGAGAAAGAAGCTCGTTAAATCCAAAAAGAATTGGATCGTCGTAGCAACTCTTTCATTAGCTGGCGGAATCTTTTTAATGGGGACCCCTAGTTTGAACGTCAAAGCTGATACAATACCAACTCAAATAAATGCTGCTAAATCCAGCACGACTACTCAGTCTCCAACCGACAGTTCGACAACAGCACAAACTAATACTGCCGTTCAGTCGACAATTGTCGATAACAATCAAGCTTCAACTGATGCTACTAATGAATCAAAAAGTACGGCTAACGTCGCTGAATCTCCTACAACTTCAGCAAGTACTTCAACTAATAATGACAATAAAACTGATTCGACCAATACGGTTGAAACTA
This sequence comes from Companilactobacillus pabuli, assembly GCF_014058425.1. Lineage (NCBI taxonomy): Bacteria > Bacillati > Bacillota > Bacilli > Lactobacillales > Lactobacillaceae > Companilactobacillus > Companilactobacillus pabuli. The sequence goes on along the minus strand of NZ_CP049366.1, from coordinate 125,435 downwards.
ATTTGGCTAAATCAAAAATTCAACTAGAAAGTCTTGGTGTTACACCAACTGAACTTAGCGCTGACACTAATACTGCCACAACTGCCAACACCAATATCGCTCAAGGTATCCAAGGTACAACGCCATGGTTCATTTCTGCAGATGGTAGCTTGCATTTAGGAGATAGTACTCAAACAACAGCTTTAGCAGATAATACCACTACTACAACTGACAAAGTTAGTGGTTCATCATCCACTGAAACAGCCACTACTCCTACAACAACTACAACCACGCCAACAGCCACTCCAAGCGATACAAGTTCAACTGATACAAACAGTGATACTAGCGCCGCTTCAACCACTACAAATACTGCATCTGACACTGATACATCTAATACTTCTCAAAAACAATCTAGCACCAATTCAGATACAGCACAAAATAGTAGTCTTGATAATTCCAATTCGACTACTTCTACTACCAATACAGCACCAACCACACCAGTCGCAACTTCACCATGGCAAAAGTATGCCAATAATATCAACAACATCACCTTTGATGGTAAAGTAACTGGTGCTGATGATATGAATCACATGTTTTCTGATTTATCTAATTTAACGACTATTAATAATATCAATCAATTAGATACTTCTTCTACAGAAAATGTCTCAGGTTTGTTTGCCAATGATACTAAATTAACGACTGTTACCGGAAGTAAAACTACTGATGAAGTTGTTGATCTTAGCGATTTAAATCTTACCAGCCTTAATGATACTAGCGACATGTTTCTAGATGATAGCTCGATTCAAGATATTACATTTCCAGAACGTGCATCTACAATTAAAAAAGGTGTCAATTTTAACTATATGTTTAAAAATGACATCAGTTTAAATGCTCTAGACGTATCAAATTGGCAATTCTCATATGCTAAAACAATGCTGGGAATGTTCCAAAATGATAAAAAGCTTAAGAACTTATCTATTTCTTCTTGGAATATGGATACTAATCCCGACACCGGTGATTCATCTAAAAACGAAGGGATGTTTGACGGTACGGATTTGCAATCTATTACTTTATCAAGTGCCGATACTTTCAAGAATTACACAGCTTTACCTTCTTCTAAATCAAATGGTTGGACTGATGGTAATGTTGCTTTTTCAGCTGAACCTAATAATAGTGATAATTACAATTACAATCTAAATTCAGTCAAAGGTAGTTTGAATCTATATCCTGCTACTTTCACTCCTAATTCAGAAAGTGATCCTACAGTTCCAAAATATACGGTAACTTTGACAGTTCCCACCAGCCTGGGGAATCAAACCTTTACACATACGGGGACTTTAAATAGTTCCTTCTCTGTAACGCCAAATACTTTTCCCGGCTATACACCAGATATCTCAACCGTTGTTGCCACGATAACTTCTACTACTCAAGCTACAACTAATTACTACATTAATTATGTCGGTAATCTAGTTAGCCAATGGACGGTAAATGGCGTCAACTCCCCAACCGGACAAACAATGACAGTTACTGGCACTACTAGCAGCACTGGTGATCCTGCTCGAATTGGTGATACTTTTTACATCAATCCTGATACCACTAATACTGGCTATACTGTTTCCAAAGTAGGTAGTGGTTTGATTTCTGCTGATGAGAATGGCAATCCCACTTATACGGTTTTAACACAACCTGAATATGTCGGAATCGACGTTCCAGAATCTTCAGCTCAATTTACAACAACGACTGGTGTAACTAAAAACGTCACAATTCCTGAAGGTCAATATGGTAATACATCAGCTACGATTGAAGTTCCTGATATTCCCGGTTATACATTATCAGCCGACAGTCCCAAGACCTTACAAGTAACTTATAACAAAGATGGCACTTCTTCAGTCGATACATCAAAAGTTACCTATATTCCTAATACTGTTCCTTCTTGGACAGTTGACAATCTAATCGGACCTGACAATACTAAAGTTTCAGCCTCAGGTACAACTAATATTGATAATACTACTGCTAAAATCGGTGATACTGTTTCAATTAGTCCTGATGTCAGTGGCACTGGCTATCAAGTTGAAAAACCTGGTACTGGTGTTATCACCGCAAACACTACAACTGGTGCTCCAGAAGTTGATATCAAAACTGAGCCAACTTATAAACCTATCACCATTAATGCATCTTCAGTCACCTTCAAAACAAAAACTGGTTCAGAAACAGTTGAAATTCCTGAAGGTCAATACGGTGATACAACGACTACGATTGATGTTCCTGACATCCCTGGTTATACATTATCAACTGACAGTCCTAAGACTTTACAAGTAACTTATAACAAAGATGGCACTTCTTCAGTCGATACATCAAAAGTTACTTACGTTCCTAATACCGTTACTTCTTGGACAGCTAGTGACGTAAAAGGTCCAGACGATACTACCATTTCGGTTTCAGGCACAACTAATAGTGACAATACCACGACTAAAGTTGGCGATACCGTTTCAATCGATCCTGATGTTAGTGGTACTGGTTATCAAGTATTAACTCCCGGTACTGGTACGATTATTATTGATCCTAAGACTGGAGAACCAACAATTAGAATTGATAAGCAGCCAACTTATGAACCTATCACAATTCCAAAATCTTCAGTTACTTTCACTACAACCACTGGTGTAACTAAAGATGTTGAAATTCCTGAAGGCAAATATGGCAATACAGCAACTACGATCACTGTTCCCGATATTCCTGGTTACACATTATCAGCTGACAGTCCTAAGACTTTACAAGTAACCTACAACAAAGATGGCTCATCTTCGGTTGACACATCAAAGGTTACTTATGTTCCTAATAAAGTGACTGCTTGGACAACTAATAACGTCAAAGGACCTGAAAATACGACTATTTCCGCTTCAGGCTCAACTAATAGTGACAACGCTACTGCTAAAATTGGTGACACTGTTTCTATTAATCCTGATGTCAGTGGTACTGGTTATCAGGTAGCAACTCCAGGTATCGGTACTATCAAAGCCAACACTACAACCGGTGCTCCAGAAATTGATATCACTACTCAACCAACTTATGAACCTATCATGATTCCAAAGTCTTCAGTTACTTTCACAGCTGCATCAGGTTCAACTAGCACAGTTTCTATTCCTGAAGGTAACTATGGAAATACAACGACTACGATTGAAGTTCCTGACATCCCTGGTTATACATTATCATCTGACAGTCCTAAAAATTTAAACGTAATTTACAACAAAGATGGCACTTCTTCAGTTGATATTTCTTCAGTCAAATATATTCCAAATACTGTTCCTTCTTGGACAGTTAGTGGTGTAGTTGGACCTGACAATACAACAGTCTCTGCCAGCGGTTCTACCAACAGTAATAATGTCACTGCCAAAATCGGTGATACCATTTCAATCGACCCTGATGTAACTGGTACCGGCTATCGAGTTCAGACACCTGGTATTGGTAAAATTTATGCCGATCCTAAGACTGGTCAACCAGAAATCAAAATTACTAATAACCCAATTTACATACCAATTCCCATTCCTAGTTCTACCCAAACCATAACCACTAAAGATGGCACGACGATTCAAATAACCACACCAACTGGTGACGTCACAATCAAGAATCAAACTGTCAATGTTCCAAAGATTCCTGGCTATACAGCTTCAGAGTCGACTTTACCAATTTCTTACAACAAAGATGGCAGCGTTACTGTTGATTCTTCGAATTTGACTTACACACCAAACAATGTTCCTAATTGGTCTACAACAGTGACTGATCCAACTGGAAAAACTATCCAAGTTTCAGGTACGAATGCTAAAGTCGGTCAAACAGTAACTTTGTCACCAAATATTCCAGGCTACGATACCATTCCCGGTATCGCGGTCATCAAAGCTAATTCTGATGGCTCAACGTTCTTAGACATTGCTAAGGCTCCAACATATTCACCTACCAAAGTTCCTACTTGGTCAACTAGTGTGAACGGTCCAACTGCTGATTCTCAAATTAAAATCAACGGTACCGACGTTCATTATGGTCAAACAATCATCCTTAACCCTAACACCGACAATTCAGGTTACACTGTCAACAAGCCTGGTAAAGGTGTGATTGCTATCGGCAAAGATGGTCACTTCTACGTTTCAGTAACGCAACAACCTAGCTATACTGCCAATCCAGTTAAAAATTGGCAAACGACTATTTCGCTACCAAATCACCAAACAATGCAGGTTTCTGGTAATACCAACTCTGACAATCAATCTGCTAAATTTGGCGACACGGTTACGATTAAACCTGAAGTACCTGGATACCAAGTAACTCCTGGAACTGGTATCATCGTCGCCGATAAAAATGGTCAACCAACTATTCAAATTATTACCGAACCCAAATTTACTAAAATCCCAAGTACAACTACTCAACCAACGGTTCAAAAAGCCGATTTGGATATCTCTACCTATCCTGATTCTAGCAATATCCCTATTTATCAATGGAACTACGACAATATGACCGTTTTAAAGAGTCAACAATTGGCACCTCAAACTGATTGGTTTACTGATCAAACAATTGTCGTTTCTGGAATCAAGTATTATCGTATCGCCACTAATGAATGGGTCAAAGCTAGTCAAGTTTATCCTTACCGAGACCTCGATACACAAATTAGAACTTATGATAAAACCACCAAAGTTCTTTATGAGTCTGCGGACCAAATAGTTGGTAATCGTGAAATTCAACCAAATTCGAGTTGGTACAGTGACCAAATTGCTTACTTTATCGACGGAGAAAAATACTATCGCATCGCTGACGATGAATTTGTTAAAGATTCTGATGCTTATGTTTATCAACCAACAAAGATGACCGTCAGAGTTAAAAATGACACACCAATTCAGAATCTCTACACGGCTAAAGGTGAATTAATTACTAATAGATCATTAGTAGCTGATTCAGATTGGTTCGTCGATAGTATCGTTTATATCAATGGCATTAAATACTATCGTGTGGCTACAGATGAATTTGTAAAAGCTTCTGATGTAGATACTGATCATTAATAGTTTAAAAAAACAACCGTATACGAAAAGGCTGAACTAATTAAAGTTCAGCCTTTTTTGGCTTTTAAGCCGTTAAATTCTGGAATGGTATTTCCTAATAATTCTCCATTCCCCTGAAAACGAAAAACTCCTCCGAGTAATATTCTACGTTTCATAAACACCCCGTCACTCATCGGAAAAAATCCATTCAATCGAGTAATATTCTACGTTTCAATAAACACCCCGTCACTCATCGGAAAAAATCCATTCAATCGAGTAATATTCTACGTTTTAATAAACACCCCGTCACTCATCGGAAAGATACTTACATTGTAAACATAGTATATATTCTAAGTCTTTTAAATGCAATATTTAGACGCTGTTTACGATTGTTCTATAATGATATACTTATTTCAACAAAATAATATTGGGGATTACTAAACTAATGAACAGTCCATTACGAAAAAGTCCAAAGATTAAGTTAGTTACACTATTACCTAAATATTTTCAAATAACTCAAGACAATGAAATGCTAGTAACAGATAAAAGTGCAAAAAGAGCTAATTTACTACTTGCTAGATTATCATTTCAATCAAGAAGATTATCTTTTGCCATCCCTTGGCGTTCAAATATTAAAAATGATGATTGGATAAAATCATACGTATATCTCTTACCGACTACATCTAAAACGAAAGATAACTATATTGCTTGCTTTGATTATAGAAAGATGTGTCCTATACCTAAATATGCAAAATCACTGTATCAACAATATTTAAGTGAGTATGATTTAAAAAATATTCCTTACGCTGTAAATATTGAAAAAGATCTTAACAAGTTAGATGTCTGGAATGACATTAAAAAGAACAACTGAAATGAGCATTTCAGTTGTTCTTTTTAAATATCTATTTTTCAATCATCTAACTCGATATCTTCTCCCCAATCAATTTCAGAGGTAGAAATACTGCCATACTTATTTTCTTGCTCGGCAACAATTTCCCAAAGACTCTTTTCCTTATCTTCCATCACAAACACCATCCTATTTAACATTATCCTACAAGAACGAGCGCAAGATTTCTCTCATTGGTGGTAACTCTGGCAAACTCTTCTTATCAAACACGTATTCCAAACTATATTTTAAATTAATTCCAAATTTGCTAAATAATCTGTTCTTCCATTTACTATTCTGAGAACATGTACTTCTTGATCATTTTCATAAACTCTATAGAACTGTAGGTAATCCTCACAAACAACAAATCTAAAATTATTTTCAAAACGTGTATACTTCTCCAGCTTTATTCCCATATTCGGATTTTCTTCTAATAAATCAATCTGATGATCCATCTTATCTAACAAACTATTAATATGCTTTTCACTATATCCATTAACTCTTAAATTCTGTTCTAACATCATATAGTCAAATTCATATCCCTTGGATATCTTAACCTTATACATTACGATTATGATTCTTTCTGAATTCTTTTAATGAGATGCCATCAAAGGATTTATCCTCACGAGTTAATTCCTTTATCAATCTCATTTCAGATTGCAGCTTATTCCATTCTTTTGAATCAATCAAAGTTCCTACCTCATTTCCATTTTTTGTGAAAATAATGGGGTGTCCTGGTTTTAACTCATTAAATATTTTTGTATAGTTTCTCAAAGATGAAAGTGGTTTTACTTCAGACATGTCATTAACCTCCTCTTAATCAATTTTAATATATAATAGCATTTGTGCTGCAAATTTACATCAGAAATACCATGACAAATATATTTCAATTAAGTTAATTGTCGGAATATTCCCATCATTAAAATGTGAGACAAAAAAACGGATCAATACCTACATTTAAAAAATACGTATTGATTCGTATATTATTATTCAATTTTATTTTTTCTTTCAGATTGAAGTATGCCAACATTATCCTACAAGAATGAACGCAAGATTTCTTTCATTGGTGGTAATTCTGGCAAACTCTTCTTATCAATCACGTGTCCCAAACCAAATTTAGCATAACCATGAGCTTCATCCATCATGATTTTACCTGGAAGTGGAGCTTCGTCAGTTACAGCCACATCCAACAAAACTGGCTTATCAGGACGACGATACTTCTTAATAGCATCTGCTAATTCTTCATCAGTTGTGATTCTTTCACCGATTCCACCACAAGCTTGTGCAACTTTGGCAAAATCAATTTCTGGTAGACTAATTCCGTAATTTTGTTGACCAGCAGATTGTTGTTCATATTCGATGAAAGCCAACAACTTGTTATTCAAGACGATATACAGCATTGGCAAATTATATCTGACCGCAGTAGCGAAATCTTGCATGACCATAGCTGTGGCACCATCGCCAGCTACCGCATAAACGGGACGATCTGGGAAGTCGTGTTTGGCAGCAATTGCTCCTGGTAAAGCACAGCCCATTGTTCCTAACCAAGCTGAAATCGTATACTTTTGACTAGATTTGGCAGTTAAGAATCTGGCTCCAAAAGCAGTTGAAGTTCCGACATCGATTGACCAGATAGTATCGCTAGGAGCATTTTTACTGAGATTGTGGAACATCAATGATGGCAAGACACCAGTGTGTTTCTTCGTATAAACATCGTGCATCCAGCTGTGCCATTGACCGATTTTAGCAACAGCTTCATCCAAAAATGGACGCTCTTTAACTGGCTCACCTAGTTCATTCAAACGACTAATAGCTTCTTTAGCATCAGCTTGAATGGCGATATTGACATGACGACGTTTGCCCAATCTGTCCGCATTAGTATCGATTTGGATGGCATCGACTTTCTTATTCAAATATGGTGCATAAGGATAATCAGTTCCCAGCATAATGACGAGGTCAGCTTTTTGCATCATCTCAAAGGCTGGCTTAGTCCCTAACTTACCTAATTGTCCCAAGTTATAAGGATGGTCATCATCAACTAATCCTTTGGCCGGCATAGTCAAAATAATCGGAATCTTATATTTTTCGATAAATTCTTTAGTTTCTTTCTTGGCATCTTTAATCCCGACACCTGCTAAAACGATAGGATTGGAATGAATCTTAATCATTTCGAGAGCCTTTTTGATTTGAGCATCGTCGACTTTGTAATTTTCCATTTGGAAATTATCGACGTTAGGTGTGAAATTATCTTTGATCATGTGATCAGGAATGTCATCAGGAATAGTCAAAACAGCGACACCTTTTTTGGCAATAGCAGTTCTGATAGCTTCATCCATAATTCTTGGTAATGATTGTGGGTCCATGATGATTTTGTTATAAACAGCCACATCATCGAACAAAACGTGCGTATCGACTTCTTGAAAGAAATCAGTATTGAGTAATTTAGATTGAACTTGACCTAAAATTGCTAAAACTGGAGCATGATCCATTTTGGCATCGTAAAGTCCATTTAGTAGATGGATTGCGCCAGGACCACCGATTGAAAGGCAGACTCCAAGTTTCCCAGTCAATTTAGCATGGGCAGCAGCTGACAAGGCAGCGACTTCTTCATGCAAAACATGTGTGAATTTAATTTTATCTTGGGCTCGATATAAGGCATCAATAGTTGTATCAACAGAATCCCCGGGTAAACCATAGATGTTATCGACACCCCACTTTGCTAAAACATCAACCATTTTATCAGATGCACGAACACTCATTATAAGTTCCTCCTAATATCTATTAACTCTAAATTACCACATTGGTTTCACAATTAAAGTAAAAAGCTCATTACCGTCAGATTAGTCTGTTTATAAATTTATCGATAGGCTTGTGAAATATATTTCTATGAACAATTCTATTTCAAAGCTTTTCTGTTATCATATATTTAGAGAGTTTTTTAGGGGGAGTATAAAAATGGTTAGACAGTTCCAACTTTATCGTTGGTTACGGTTTATTTTTTTGCTAGTGGCGGGAATTTTAATCGTCATTGCACCAATTAAAAGTTTTAATATTATCATTTACATCGTTTCTAGCTACATTGCCATTTATGGGATTCTATCTATTATTGATGGCTTAAGTATTCGTAAAACCACCGGTGAAAACAATATCGCCATTGGTTTGGGTGTTGGAGCGTTATTCCTGGCTTTGGGAGTTTTACTATTTGCTCGTTTTTTCGTACCATTAGTGCCACCAGTTTTAGGAATTATCTTGTTAGTCAACGGAATTAACCAATTTCGAGATTCTCATGAAATGACAAAAAGAGTTCAGATAACACCCTACTTGGACTATTTTTATTCAGCCCTATTAATGATTGCAGGAATCGTGTTTATTCTGAACCCTTCGAAAACTATTATTTTTATATATCAATTATTTGGCGTCAGCTTAATCGTCTTAGCCTTTTTTGAAATTATTAACTCCAGAATCTATCACAATTAGATCTGGATTTTTTTTAACGTTATTGTACTCAAACTATTACTGATGGCACTCTGGTCATAGTGGGTAGTAGCTTGCCAAGTTTGAACATTTTCGCCCACTCGAACAGAAATCGCTTCCACAACGAGTTTTCCCAGTTTAAGTGTGTTTAAATTATGTAAGGATACACCCAAGACGGCAGCGGAACTGCCATCTTCAACATTCAAGTTTGCTCCAATGCTTGCGGCGGTTTCGGACAGCATGGCATTGATCACACCGGTCTTATTATTTTCCATTTGTAAGTGTTCTTCGGTCAAATCCAGCTGTAGAACCACTTTATGTCTACCCTGTTCGACTACTTCTATACCTAAATCATCTAGCAAACCCATTTTATACCTCAATTTTTTTCAGAAATTAGTTAATTTTTATTGTTTTTATGTTTTACAATCAAATCATATATAAGCGTATCAAATTTTTAAAGGAAAAGAGGTCATATTTTGGAAAATTGGTTAGTTAAACGTGCCAAACTTGATCCTGATAAGATTGCTTTAATTTTAGAACACGCAGATTTCACTTTTGGCGAACTTAATTCAACTGTCCAAGCCTTTGCTGGCAAATTATATACTAGCGGTATTCGTAAAAATGACCCCGTAGCTTTATTTTCCGATAATTGTTTTAATGGCTACGTTGCCATTTTAGCACTTCAACAACTAGGGGCACGAACAATCTTCCTTGATACCGAATTACCGTTAGAAACTTTGCAATATCAAGTCGATGATTGCCAACCTAAAACTATCTTAATCAGTGATTCAGCACACACTGAAGAAATCGTAAAAGTCAATTGGGATAAGATTTTTATGTCAGAAGTTTTGAGTATGAATGGCAATTTGGATTATCAACCTGTTTCAGAATATCCCACTGAGGGAATTGCTTCAGTCTTCTATACGCCAAGTGCCGATAGAAATGACACTGGTGTGATGTTAACGTACGGTAATTATTTTTACTCCGCTATGGGAACTAGTTTGAATTTAGGCATCAGCAAACAGGATATCTGGGTCTTGTCATTGCCAATCTTCAATATTCCGGGATTTTCAATTATCATGCGATCGTTGATTTACGGCATTAGTGTTTATTTGATTGACGGTTTCGATATCGATTTGATCAATAAAATCTTAATCAATGAACGTGCTACGATTATTTCTCTAACACCACCATTATTGCGAGAACTACTCAATGGCTTACCTCGTGGCAAAAGATACAACGACCATTTTCGCTGCGTATTTTTAGGTACCGGTCTGATTGATAGTTGGACCGTCCTTCGCTGCAACATGTTGGATATTCCTGTCTTGCAAACATACGGTATGACAGAAACGACCGCTAATATTTCGGCTTTAAATTTCAATGATGCAAAAATAAAATCTGGCTCTTGCGGTCAGCCCTTCTTCACAACGCAAATTCGCATTACTAATATCAATCAAGATAATGTCGGTTGCATTGAAGTTAAATCTCCAACGGTAGCCTTAGGTTATTTGAATAAAAATGAATTGTTCCAATCTCGTTTTACCGAAGATGGCTTTTTCAAGACTGGTGATGTTGGATATTTAGATGACGACAACTTCTTATATCTCAAAGGACGTCAAGCTGATTTAATCTACATTGCGGATAAAATCGTCTATCCTGAGGAAGTGGAGAATGTCTTTCGCAGTGTTAATGGTATTAAGGATATTTGTGTCGTTGGTACCAAATCACGTGCTGGAAAAAATGTCCCCATCGCCTATTTAACTTTGCGTGACAATGCGTTTTTGACTAGTGCCAATCTTGCTGACTTTGGCAAACATAATCTGTTAAATTATCAAGTTCCAATGGAATATCGCCAAATTGACGAGTTTCCACGTTCTACAAATGGGAAAATACTTCGTAATCGGTTGGCTAATTTGGAGTATAAAGTTATATAGATTTTGATGTTACGCTGCCGTCGTCCGGTCGACCCTGAAAAACGCTGGAACGCTGCCGACGCAACTTGAAGCCAATTCCAAAATCGGGAATTGTCTCCAAGATTGGTCTTGTCCTAAGCGATAAATCGCTAAGGACAATTTGACGGCTGAGCATTTTTCAGGGCCTCTCTCCCGACTAGATAGTTATTTCTATCTTTATATAAATAACTTCAGAAAATTAATAGAAGATATTATTGGAATTGCAGTATATTGCTGCAAGTTTAGTAATATCTTCTTTTTTTGAATTGGTACAAAGAAATAGAGCTGTTATTCAAAAAGTATGTGTCCGATTCTACTTAAATAGAAATTGAAATCTAGTCGGTAGCAAAAATCCTGTGGCGGCTATGTTCCAGCCAGCCACAGGATTTTTGCGGACGACGGCATCCTTAACCTATCCCAATCCTAATAATTCATAGCTAATCTTAATCCCATCATAAAAGGCTTTTTCGGTTAAATTCTCATTGAAGTCATGATTGTGCTCATCATAATTAGCATATGGAATCGTAAAAACTGGGACGTGTAAATTGTCCTTCCAAACGTAATTAGGAACACCACCGGGCATTACTGGTTCGATGTAGGCCTTGCCGGTTGCTTTGACAATGGCTTGCTGAATCTTTTCGATTTCTGTTAAATCAGCTTCTGTATGTTCTGGTGGAATATTACCTAAATAATTGAGTTCTAAATCTCCCGCCCTGATTTCTTTAGCAAAAGCCTTTTCCAAATCCTGTTTAATGGCAGTAATCGATTGCTTTCCAACTAGTCGACAATCGACTTTTAAACTGGCTTGATGAGGGATGATAGTTTTCACGCCTTTTTCCATATAACCTGATTTGACACTGAAGAAATTAAATGTAGGTTCAAACATCAATTTTTCATAGTAGGTTTCTTTGTCAAAGTCCAGATGCTTAATTCCTGATTGCTGTAAAATTGATTCTTTGTCGTATGGCAATTGTTTAATCCAAACTTTTTCTTGTTCAGTTGGTTTTTCTACACCTTCATAAAAATGCGGTAATTTAACAGTACCCGTTTCAAAATCATAAATTTTATGCAAATATTTCAACAACTGCACGAAAGGATTATCCATGATATTGCCCAAATTTCCCGAGTGATTGTCGTGACTGCCGGTTGTCGTTGATAATTCAAAAGCGAACACACCACGATTGCCCAATCTCAATACATGAGTACCATCAGCATTGAACGCTCCGTCCATTACAAAGACTTGATCAACCTTTTGCAATTTAGTTGTAGCGATTTTCTTTACCGTCGGTTCAAGGTTGACACTGCCTTGTTCTTCCTCACCTTCAATAAATAACGTGACATTAAAAGGAAATTCGTGATGAATTTGTAAATAAGTATACATCCCTAAGATTTGGGCCAACAATTGTCCTTTATTGTCACCAACTCCTCGAGCATAAAAATGACCATTTCGTTTAGTTAGTTCAAACGGATCTGAGTCCCAATAAATCGTATCTCCTGGTGTCATGACATCATAGTGACCATAAAACAAGACATTCTTATTTTCTTTACCGGAAATATTAGCCAAAATTACTGGATTACCAGCCGTTGGAATGATTTCGACCTTTGCACCTAATAATTTTGTTAACAAATTACGCAAAAACTGAACTGTTTCGTCAATTCCTTCACCGGTAGCACTGATACTTTTCAAGGCAATCAACTTCTTCAATATCTCTTCAAAATCGTCCTTATGCTCAACAATAAATTTATCCCTTGCATCCATCGAATCACTCCTTTTTATAAATGTAATAATATGACAACAGATAAATATTGTTAAATCAAATTGCACATTTTTTGGAATTGCGCTAGCATATAATCGTTAGTCATCTAACGAATTATAGAAAGGAAAGCATATGTCAAAAAAATATACCAATATGTTGCTGAAGATTGCCACCAACCATATCACTAAGAATTTTGATAATTTTGCCAAAAACTACGATATGACTTGGATGCAAATGTCAGTTATTGATTATTTGAGTCGCAACAGTGAAAAAGAAATCTTTCAACGAGACATTGAGAATGAATTCTTTATCCAGCGTTCAACGACGACTGTCTTATTACAGCGGATGGAAAAAAAAGACTTGATCTATCGTCAGCCTTCTAAAAAAGATGCTCGGCAAAGATCAGTTTTCTTAACCGACAAAGCCCATGCGCTCGAAAAAGACATCAACAACTATATGGAAAAGCAACAAGAAACTCTTGAGGCAAATTTCTCTGCAGCAGAAATAAAGCAATTCGAAAAAATACTACACTATTATGCCTTGGAGGTTTAACTATTTATGAGAGAACAAAAAATACCCTTTAAAGTAATTTTGGCAGTCATTGCCACCGGTTTAATGTCATTTTGCGGAGTTATCGTAGAAACTTCGATGAATATCTCCTTTCCCACTTTGATGAAAGAATTCAACGTCACAACTTCAACTGTTCAATGGATGACGACTATTTATTTGTTAGTCGTTGCCATCATCGTTCCCCTGTCATCATTTTTGAAGAAAAATTTCAAAACTAAATCACTATTTCTATGTGCCAACTTATTATTTATTCTTGGTTTAGTAATAGATGCAATAGCACCAATATTCCCAATCCTTTTACTTGGACGTACAATTCAAGGCTTGGGTACAGGAATTGCTTTACCTTTAATGTTCAATATTATTTTGGAAAATGTTCCTACTTCTAAAATCGGTTTAATGATGGGAATTGGTACCTTGATTACTGCCGTAGCTCCAGCCGTTGGACCCACTTTTGGTGGTTTAGTAATCAGCGGTTTAGGTTGGCGTTATATTTTCGTAATTTTAGTACCTATTTTAATAATTTCCTTTTTCCTAGGTATCAAAAATATCGAACAAAAAAGTCAAATACAAAAAACTGCATTCGACTTACTAAGTTTGATTTATTTAATTTTTACTTTTGCTGGTTTGATTTACGGCTTTAGTAATATGAGTAATTTCAATCTTTTAATTGCTCTATCATTTATCATCGGGATTTTGGGATTGATCGGCTTCGTGACTCGTTCTAGAAAAATCGAGCATCCTTTGATCAATATTTCCATTTTGAAAAATCTCAAATTTTCCGGTCACGTTTTGAGTTTCTTCTTATTCCAAGTTTTGTCATTAGGTTTTGCTTTTATTTTGCCTAACTACATTCAATTGGTAAATAGTCAAAGTGCTACGATTGCCGGAATGGCCGTTCTACCTGCCGGAGTAGTCGGTGCTATCTTTGCCCCATTAGGCGGTAAGATTCTGGATAAGTTTGGAGCTCGTTTGCCAATTTTATTCGGTGTAACTTTTGCTGATATTTCACTATTAGTATTTACCCTTTTGAGTCGCAATTTAAGTACGACTGTAATTGTTTGGGTTTATATTCTTTACATGTGCGGTATGGGAATGTCTTCCGGGAATATCATGACTGACGGTTTAAACCTTCTCCCTGACAAAAATCAGGCTGATGGTAATGCTGTTTTCAATACCCTTCAACAATTTGCTGGAGCTACTGGTACTTCAATCGTTTCTGCCATTATCGCCCTAAGTCAAAGCAACCACTCTCTATCAACCAAAGTTTCCACTGCAATCGGAACACAACATGCGTTTATCATTTTACTAATCATTGGTTTAATCAACCTATTTATTTTGTATAAAGCTATTCCAAGTAATACTCAAAGAAATTAGCAATTTTATCCATTAAACGTGGTTCCACTAGATGACCCGCTTTGTAACCAGTAATAAAGGCTGTCTGTTGCCCATAACTTTCTGGATGAATTTTTTCAAAAAACTTTCGTGATTGTTGATAAGGAATTCTTTTATCATCTGTCCCATGCCAAAATAACAAAGGTCGATTATTGATTTTTTCCGGCTGAAGATTCAAATCATAGTATCTGATCCAACTCGTCAATAAATCAAAATCCTTTGGTACATAAATGTTTCTGGCTTTGGCATCCTCACGAACTAGTTTGGCATAAGCTGATAAATTCGGTGTTCCCATAATGATGGAAGCAGCACTAATTTCTGGGTGAGCTGTCATTAAAGCCCCAGTCGTCATACCACCCATTGAATATCCGCCAACGCCAATTTTTTGATCTTTGATCAATTTCTTATCGTTATAAAAATCACGAATCAATGAGAATTCTGCAATATTACCTTGAATACTGTTCCAAAAAGTCATTGAAGGAATTGAAGAAATATCCGTATGTCTTTGCCCATGATTAAGAGCATCAGGTAAGACCACACGGATATTTTTTTGTGCTAATTTACGAGCTTGAGTCAAAACTAATTCTTTACTAGAGCGCCATCCATGATAAAAAATAACTAATGGCAATGGCTTGTGAAGGTTTTCTTTTAGTTCGACTTCTAAAATAGGAACATCTTGTATTAAAAATTGATTTATTTTTACCACGCTATCACCTCGTTTATAATATTATCATCATGAATATAAAAAAAATGCAGGAATAAAATAAATTCCTACATTATATATTAGATATATGGTAAATTTCTATTTTTAATTTTAAATAATAATTCTTCAACGTCACGATTGTTGCGGTGACCTGTATTGATGTCATATTCGATTAACTCTCGGCGGAAGTTGATCAATTCGGTTTCCAAGTTATCGTTATATTCTAGCAACTTCAAATGCTTAAACACCAAATTGATTAGCGACCTCTCAGAGCCCAAATTGAAGGATCCAACTGATTCTTCAACGGAACGAATAAAGTTATCGCGTTCAACGTTGGAAACTTTGACTTGTTTCAATATGTTACCACCCTTCTATTGGAATATCTTAATATGCAATTGTTTTTTTTATTCTCATTCATCGTCATTCATTATGCACCCAGGCATAGACGATTTGTTTTCAACTTTATATAAAATACTTATAGCAATTTGAATTTTCTATATACCGTCAGTATTTTTTCTCTAATTGTTGATAATTAAATTATGACATGATGACTAAACAGTGTCACGCGATTTCACAAATGCAACAATATATTATATGGAAATGGACTATACTTTTAAAATATTGCTATTTTGTTCAAAATATTTTTTCTTAGATGTAGAAAAGTTTTTATATTCGACTTATAATTAAAATGGTTATATAGGCGAGATGTATTAACCTAACAATATTTTCATTGTTATCCTTTTTGAAAAGTAGTACTCCTTCTCAACTGCTTAGAAATCAGGGTTTGTGGTAGGCTCTGATTTAAAAAATTCTCGCAAAAGTAAAGGCTAGTGGTAGGCCTTTATTTTTTTTGCTGTGAGAAAAAAAGGGACAAAACAACTAAAGGGGGGTTAATTGTTTTGTCCATCTCTATCTATCCTACCAACGTTCATGATATATGCTTTTAGGAGTAATTTGTTTTCAAATACATTAAATTAAATTTACCGATTTTGGGTTAGCGTTTTCACATGTTTAAACATTATTGACGTATTGCTAAATATGCCGTCGTCCGCAAAAATTCTGTGGCTGGCTGGAACATAGCCGACACAGGATTTTTGCTCCCGACTAGAGTCCATCTCCTATTTAGATGAAATTAGACACATACTTTTTGAATAACAAACATATTTCTTCATATAAAAAAGAAGATATCACTAGAAATATAGCAATATACTGCAATTCTAATAATATCTTCTATTAATTTTCTGAAGTTATTTATATAAAGATAGAAATCACTATCTAGTCGGGAGCGAGGCTCTGAAAAATGCTCAGCCGCCAAATTGTCCTTAGCGATTTATCGCTTAGGACAAGACCAATCTTGGAAACAATCCCCGGTTTTGGGATTGGTTTCAAGTTGTGTCGGCAGCGTTCCAGCGTTTTTCAGGGCCGTACGGACGACGGAATCTTAACACCAATTAAAATATAAATTTCTCCATCTTTAATCCTTTTTGTTATATTCAGGATCGTCCAAATCTCTAGCAATATCAACGCCGTACAATTTATTAACTTCGGCATCTTTATCAGCTGGATGTACTACTACAATGGCAATAGCACCTTTGCTGCTGACGTAACCAACGAAGGTCGTTACTTCTTCTACATAATATGGCAAACCATCTGAATGGATGATATATTGGCCAGCAACGGGCATACTTTCTATGTAAACCTTGTTCATTCGAATATAATCGTCACCGTCATGAAGCATAATTAATATTTTGTACATGAATACACCCTTTTCTTATTCTCGCTCTTGTTCTATCTTAATAGTATTGGAAAATAATTATTTGGTCAAAATCTTTTTTTATGAGGGAATTATAAATGCAAAATAAGCGTCACATCATTGCTGATCGAATCGTCGTTAAAATTGGTACTAGTACTTTGATTCGTCAAAACAGCAAAATTAATTTAAAGGTCATTAAAGAATTAGCTCACGTTTTGAGTACTTTGAAAAAAGATGGCAAAGATGTCGTCTTAGTTTCTTCCGGTGCTATTGGCGTAGGAATGGGAGTTTTAGGTATCGACAAGCGTCCGATTAAAATTTCTAAACAACAAGCTGTGGCTGCTGTCGGTCAAGCCGAATTGATGCAAATTTACAACGAAGCTTTCCACGAATACGGTATGTCGGTAGCTCAAATGCTGATTACCCGTGATATCATCGACTATCCTGAAAGCCACACTAACGTGATGAACAGTTTCCAAGAATTATTGTCGATGGAAAATACTATCCCTATCGTCAACGAAAATGATACAGTAACAGTCTCAGAACTTGATCACCACACTAAATTTGGCGACAACGATCAACTTTCAGCTATTGTAGCTAACTTAGTTGATGCTGACTTGTTAATCATGCTATCCGATATCGATGGCTTTTACTCAGCTAATCCACTCAAAGTTCCTGATGCTAAACTAGTTTCTAGCATTCAAACAATCAGTCCAGCCATTATTGCTGCAGCCGGTGGTCACGGAACAAAATTTGGAACTGGTGGCATGACGACGAAACTCAAAGCTGCTGAACTAATTTTGAAACACAACCAAGAAATGGTCCTCACAAATGGTAAAGATCCTAATGTCATCTTTAATATCTTATCAGGTGATCCCGTTGGTACTTTGTTCTCAAAAGTTAGTGGCTAGAAGGAGAAATATATGGAAACAAACTTTCCGATTGAAAAAGCCATTATCAGCTTGATCAATTGCTACAAAAATTTAGTCACTAAAAACATGCGCCCACTCGGTCTCTATCCAGGGCAAGATTTGATTTTATTGGAATTATTAAAGGAAGACCGCATTGCCCAAAATCAATTAGTAGTCGCTCTTTGCGTGGATCATTCAACTATTGCTAAGTCCATTAGTCGAATGCTAAAAAGTGGCCTAGTTCGAACTGAAAAATCCACTAAGGATAAACGTATCACCCTAGTCAGTTTGACTCCTAAAGGAACAGCTCTAGCTAAACAAGTTGAAGAAATTTGGCAAAAGGCTGAACAAAATGCCACTGCTGATATGAGCGATGAAGAACAACGCTTGTTTATTGAAATGATTGATCACATCATTAAAAATATTAATCAGCAATAATTTATGTTGACAGCCACGTATTTTTGGAGTAGTTTTATTACTACGTTGACGGCAACATAATCAACAAATTAAATTAATACTTAGACGTAAATAGTGGATACAGCCGTCCACTATTTTTTTGTACAATGATATACTTAAAGGTAAATCAAAAAAGCGTTTTAGGAGTGATTTCATGACGAACCTTGAACAAATGGGTCAAAATGCTCAGAGTGCTGCTTTTGAATTAGGACAATTAGGTACTAAGAAAAAGAATACTGCCCTTTTGAATATGGCCAACGCTCTAGTAGTTAATACAGAAAAAATTATCGAAGCTAATAAAGAAGACGTTGAAAATGCCAAGAAAAATGGTATCAAAAAAGCCATGATTGACCGTCTTTTATTAACTCCTGATCGAATCAACGATATGTCTGACGGTTTACGCCAAGTAATGGACCTTGAAGATCCAATCGGCAAAATCGATCGTGGTTGGCAAACTGCAACTGGTTTGGACATTACTCAAGAACGAGTTCCCCTAGGTGTTATCGGGATGATCTATGAAGCTCGCCCTAACGTAACTGTCGATGCTGCCGGACTATGTTTTAAAGCCGGTAACGCAGTAATCTTACGTGGTGGTAAAGAAGCTATCAATTCTAATATCATCTTGTCAGAAGTTTTGCGCCAAGCCTTGAAGGATTCTGATATTAATCCTAATGCTGTGCAATTAATCGACGACGTTAGCCACGAAACTGCACAAAAGATGATGGAATTGACTGATTATATTGACGTTTTGATTCCCCGTGGCAGTGGCAAATTTATCAAAATGGTCGTCAACAAAGCCAAAGTTCCTATTATTGAAACTGGTGCCGGCAATTGCCACATTTATGTTGATAAAGATGCCGACTTGGAAAAAGCTCTCAAAATTATCATCAACGCCAAGGTTCAACGTCCTTCTGTCTGCAACGCAGCTGAAAAGGTTATTTTGCACAAAGACATCGCTAATGAATTCTTACCTGATCTTTATGATGCCTTACGTGCTAACAATGTTGAAGTCCGTGGTGACGTCTTATCTAAAGCCATCGTACCTGACATCATCCCTGCTACTGAAGAAGATTGGGGTACCGAATATGATGACTACATCATTGCTATCAAGGTAGTTGACTCAATTGACGATGCTATCAAGCATATCAATAAGTACAACACTAAACACAGTGAATCAATCATCACAGAAAACTACACTGCTAGTCGCAAGTTCATGAAACAAATCGATGCCGCAGTCGTTTATACTAACGCTTCAACAAGATTTACTGATGGCCAACAATTCGGTTTCGGAGCTGAAATTGGTATCAGTACTCAAAAACTTCACGCTAGAGGTCCTATGGGCGCTAACGAATTAACAACTACTAAATATTTGGTCCAAGGTGATGGACAAATTAGACATTAAACTCACAAAAAAATTGACCAATTATACTGCTATCCACAGTATAATTGGTCAATTTTTTTATTTTTGATATTGTGCGGCTATTACTTCAGTATTCTTTCTTGTTTCGTTCATCATTGTCATTTGATAAGCTTGCATTGAAGTTTGAACAGTATTCCAATAATTAATAGCATTTGTTTGATGATGAGTTTCTTCCGCAACTTTATCTAGCATCTCGCTATTTTTCTTTATCTCTGAAGTTACTTCATTTTTAGCATTCTTAATTTCTTGCGTAATCTCAGACGTAGCGTTTTTGATTGCATCACTCAAAGTATTTTTCATTTCGTCAATTTTTTCATTTTGACCTACATATCTCAAAGCTTTTTCCCAAGTTGGCACTCCATTTAGTAAAGCTTCGTAAATTTTGAGTAGTCGACGCATATCCTTTGTTTCCATTGGTGGAAAATATTGAATATTTTGTTGAACAATATCGCTATAATGGCTTAATTTATATTCAGTTTGATTTTTATCTAATCTAATTTGATCAGTGAACGATGAATAGATTGGTGTTAGACTTTCCTCATATTTGAATTTGCTTTTCAAGGTTTCATCACTACAGTCATTATCTTGACAATATTTTTTATCAGCATTCAAAATACGCTGTTTCTTTTGAACAATCAGATGATTTTTAAAACTAGCAACTGGTTGTGAAAACTTATATCCATGTTTGGCAAAAAAATGAAACAAAATACCTGCAACTAGCATAAAAACACCTAAACCTCTAAAGCGAGCAGTCATTAGCAAAACAATTCCAATTGCAATTACCCAATTAGAAAATTTTCTACGATAATAATCAATCGGCTTTGTTTGAGGAAGATCACCATTATGTTTTTCCCTATACGCTTCTTCATTTGGATGGCGAGCCAAAAAAGTAAAATCATCAAAACTATTATTTATTTCATCAATTTTTTGATTATATGATTTAGTGTACTCATCAACATCCTCACCAAACCATTTACTTAGCTGCTCTAGAGACAACTTAGCACCTATCAATAACTTGAGGTGTTCTGTCAAATCCTCTAGTGACATTTGATTCAATTTTTTAGCATTATCGATTGACCAGTCATATTTAAATGAATTCCATCTTTGATCTCCCTGCAAACTACTTGCTTCTTGCAAAGTCGACTGTGCATCTTCAAATGTACTAGCTCTATATTCAGTATTTTTTTCCATATTCTATCCCTCCAATAACTAAAGTCATTATAAAAAGGAGGGGTGTCATAATATGACACTAAAATAAAAAAGCTCATAAAAATATGAACTTTTAATTATTTTTTTTAGATAAAGTCATCGAATGCTTGATGAATTTATAAATATGTAAATCCTTGGCAATCAAAATCACATCGCCAACTATCACCGCCAAAACGATTACGGAAAACAACACAATCTGATTAAATGAAACAGCATCTAATTGAAATCCTTGAAATCTCAAGTCAGTCAAAATCGAATAAACGATATATCCGACTATCAAGAATTCCAAAATTTCAAATGGTCCCTGAAACTTAACACCAAAACGTTGATTGAGTTTTTTATCTAAAGTATTCAATTTTTCATCAGAAAAGAAAGATAATTCTATTATCGTGTTTCTCATGTTTAAAATTATTTCCAAAAGTAATAGTAAAAGCCAAAACAAGAAAACCAACATGAAGCCTATAAAATAGTCACTAGATAACATCATTTTTCCTTTCATATATCTAGTAACATTTTAATACATCCATCGAGTTTCTCAAACCACTTTTCTCGTGTAAACGAGTACAACTAATATCCAGTTGAATAGTTAACGACGTTTTCGACTACTTCACCGTTTTCAACATATGATTTCAAATTACGTTTAAAAATCTTGAAGGCACGCTCGCCATAGTGAATACTATCGCCAGCATCATGAGGTGTGATAATGACATTTTCCATATCCCAAAGTGGACTAGTGCTTGGAAGTGGTTCAGGTGTCGTAACATCAAGACCAGCTCCAGCAATTTCTCCATTTTTAAGGGCAGCAACTAAATCATCCATATTAGTAGTCTTACCACGACCAACATTGATGTAATAAGCTTTTTTGGACATAAGTTGGAAAATTTCTTGATTAAATAATCCCACAGTATCATCAGTTCCAGGCAATGCGTTAACTACGAAATGAACTTCATTGATACGCTTTTTCATATCTTCCATTGAAATCATCTCATCGATATTAGCAACTGGTTTGTCACTTCTTCTAACGCCAATTGTCTTCATTCCCAAAGCCTTAGCGTATTGAGCAACCATTTTACCAATGTGACCAACACCGACGATCATGACGGTCTTATTGTAAACTTCGTCATAGCCTTCTTCGTGTTTCCATTCTCTAGCATCTTGGCGTCGTGCAGTATAATTCATGCGACGAACGAACATCAACATGTAAGCCAAAGTTTGTTCAGCAATGTTGATGGCATTAGCACCAGAACCGTTAGTTAAAATAACACCCTTCTCATTCAATTCGCGCAAAGGTAAAGCGTCGACGCCAGCACGGACAACTTGAATCCAGTTCAAGGTATTGCTCTTTAAAACGGCGTCTTTCAAAGTATTGGACCAATCATAAAGCACTTCTACTCCATCAAGATCTTGGGCAGTGACTTTTTTAGGAGAAATAACTTTTAAGTCTACACCAGAAATTGATTGAATTTTTTCCGTTTGTTTCTTTGTTAAATTAACTAAACTGAGAACTTTCATATTCCTACCTCGCTTTTAGAATTATTTCTATTATAGAGCAAAAACTATTTGATTTTTCTGAAAATAGCCAAAAATATTCGGAATGTATGATACAATGTTAAACGTTGCTTACCATTTGATTTATTTTGAAGTTTATGTTAATAATTATTGCCCCTTGTTGTTGGAGCAATTTTTTTATGTGAAATTTGAACTTGATTCACTCATAAAAGACAAATTATTACGAATTTATATGATTTAACCCATTTTTGAGTGGATTTTAATATTCGTGTTTTACTAAATTTCAAAAATCTTGATAAGCCAAATCAATTAAATTTAGGGGTAGTATTAATTATGCATTATACGTTGTTAGTACGTTGTATCGCTGAATTTATCGGAACAGCTATCATGGTTGCCCTCGGTAATGGTTCAGTTGCCAACGTTGAATTAAAAGGAACGAAAGGATTCCACGGTGGGTGGATTTTGATTGGATTTGGTTATGGTATCGGTGTTATGGTACCAGCTATGATGTTCGGTCCCATCTCAGGTGGTCAAATCAATCCGGCCATGACTTTAGGCTTGGCTATCAATGGTCAATTCCCATGGGCAGAAGTTGGTCCTTACCTTATCGCTCAATTCTTAGGTGCAATCTTTGGTCAAATGTTGATCGTCGCAGCCTACAAACCTTACTATAACAAAACAGAAAACGTTGAAAGTATTCTTGGAACTTTCTCAACAATCGACGCTGAAAATAGTCGTTTGAACGGTTTTATCAACGAATTTATTGGAACATTCATTTTGGTCTTCGGTGCTGTGGCATTGACTTCAGACCATATTGATCCACGTGCCGACTTTATCGGTCTTGGATTCTTGGTTATGTGTTTGGTTGTTTCATTCGGTGGCCCAACAGGTCCTGCTTTGAATCCAGCTCGTGACTTAGGTCCTCGTATCTTGCATGCTCTATTACCTTTAAATCCTAAAGGTTCTTCTCAATGGAAGTACAGTTGGGTACCAGTTGTAGCTCCAATCCTTGGTGCTATCGTAGCGGTTAAAACTTACGCATTATTCTTTTAGATAATAAATAAAGGCAATCTACTATTTTAATTTAGTAGGTTGCCTTTTTGGTTATTTACTATAAGAAAGTCCACGGGTGAATCTCTTCCAGAAACTAGAATCATCAGTCTGTAGCATCAAGCCTTGATAAATTTTACCAATATACCAAGCTAACAAAATACAGCTTGCTACTAGAATTACTAGTGAAATGACGATTTCTATACCAGCGGCATCGTTGTTAATGATTCTTAGTGGCATGAAGTATGAAGAGAAAAATGGTATATAGGATAGGATTTTTACGACGATTGAATCGAGATTGTTTTGGAATGGGAAAGTTACGAAAAATGCTAATAAATTCAACATGATTACTGGTTGAGCAGCCTTAGCTGCATCTTCTACTTTGGCAACTAAAGCACCTGAGAAGGCCGCTAAAATTGTAAAGATAACCACTCCTAAGAGGAGATATACTAAGTTGATACTCAAGAGATTCTTCAAAACAGAAGTAATCAATGATTGATTTTGAGCGACGATATCTTTAGTCAAATCTGAATTTTGGGCAAAGATATAAGCGCCCCATCCTCCGAAAAGATAAATCAAAATTTGAAGCAGAATAACCAATAAAACACCGAAAACTTTACCTAAGAAATACTTCACAGCCGTCGTACTGGAGAAAATAATTTCCATAATCTTGGTACCTTTTTCAGAAGCAATTTCTTGGGCAGTGATACTCGTATAAGTATTCAAAATCATGTAAACCATGATGATCGTGATCCAAAATGAGATGGTTTTTGCTGTATTAGCTGTTCCTGTCTTCTTTTGGACAGTTTCTTTAAAACTCGGTTGTTGTGCTAAAGCCTTGATTTGTGCTGATGAAAGTTGGGCATTGGCCAAATTTAGTTGCTGTTGTGTTTTAGCTAAATAACTATTCACTTTAGTTTTCAAAGATGAACTCAATGAACTAGTTCCAACGTATTTGGCGCTGATTTTTTGATTATCAATGTCCAAAAGTAAATATCCAGCAAGACTATTATTATTCATTTTCTTTTTAGCAGTCTTGACATCGGTAACTTTTTTCATGACGTCATCTTTATTTTCTTTGATGAAGTTTTGACGAAGTTGCGGTTGATTGCTGATAACGGCAATTTCTGAACTCGTGCCACCACTTTGATAACCTAAGTATCCTGCCCCGATAGTAATGGCAAACATAATAAATGGTCCCAAAATCAAAGTCAAAAAGCTCCAAGACTTAACTTGTCTCCAAAAAGTTTCTAGGGTGACAATCCATAATTTATTCATCTTTGGCACCTGCTTTCAAACGGAATATTTCGTTCAAAGTTGGTGGTTGCTGATTGAATTCTTCGATATACTGACCGTGAGTTAACTCATCGAATATTTCCTTACCAGCTGTTTCATCATCTAATCTTAAAACGAAACGCTTTTCTTCCTGCGGTTCAACTTTGACAACGTGTGGCAATTGTTCGAGTTGTTCTTTAGTCCAATCGGTTGTGACAAAAATTCTCGTGCGACCGAATTCCTGACGAACTTGGCGAACGGTACCCTTCAAGACTACTTGACCATTTCGAAGCATTACTAAACTGTCACAAAGTTCCTCGACATTTTCCATATCGTGACTAGAGAAGATTATCGCCGCCCCTTGATCTTTGGCCTCAAAAATGGCCTTTTTCAAGAGGTCGGAGTTAACCGGATCAAGACCACTGAATGGCTCATCCAAAATAATCAACCTGGGATGATGAATCAAAGTGCAGATTAGCTGTACCTTTTGTTGATTACCTTTGGATAAATCTTTGATCTTATCTTTTTTAGTTCCCTTGACCGCAAACTTTTGTAACCAAACATCAATCTGTGGACGAATTTCTTTAGCTGTTTTCCCCTTTAAACGAGCCAAATAAACAATCTGTTGTTCAACAGTCAATTTGGGCATTAAACTACGTTCTTCGGGCAGATAACCAATTTGATTGAAAATATCTTCAGTAATTGGTTGATTATTCCAAGTGATAGTCCCCTGATAATGCAAAAAGTTCAAAATACTGTGAAAAGTTGTCGATTTACCGGCACCATTTTGTCCAATCAGGCCCAAAATATGACCATCATCAACATCAAACGAAACATCATCTAAAGCCTTTAAATCGCCAAAATTCTTGTGAATATCTGTAATTTTTAACATTCCAAATCCCCCTCTCTACTTTAATAACTAAAATTATACAGGAACTAATATTTTTTTACTGGACATATTGGATTAAATTTTTAATGTGTTAGCATGAGACCTATGCGAAAGGGGGATTATCATGACTGATAAGCAAAAAGGGTTCTTCTATGCGATTACCGGACCAGTTCTATGGGGATTTTCTGGCAGTATCGCACAATATTTATTCACTCAAGAAAACATCCCCACACAGTGGATTGTCGGTGTCCGCTTGCTCTTTGCCGGATTGATGTTAGTCATTTGGTGTTACTTCATCGACTCCAAAGAATTATTTGCCATTTTGAAAAAGCCACGCTATATTTTCCAATTACTAGCCTTTGGACTACTGGGAATGTTGCCAGCTCAGTATACTTATTTCATGGCTATTAAATATGGCAATGCGCCAACAGCTACGGTTTTACAATTTTTAGGGCCATTATTCATTATTATTTATATCTCACTGCGAAAGCTGCAAATGCCAAGAAGAATCGATTTGATTTCAATCGTCTTAGCACTTTTAGGAACATTCTTACTAGTAACACACGGACACATCAATCAACTGATGCTATCGCCAGCGGCGGTTCTGTGGGGTGTTGGGGCTGGTATCAGTCAAGCTTCTTACACTCTATTGCCACGTGAATTATTAAAACGTTTTGACGCACGAATCGTTACTGGTTGGTCAATGTTACTTGGTGGGATCGTCTTTGCACCATTTGCCGATTTAACTCACGTTCCAGAGTTGAATTGGACAGCTATTATTTGTATCATCTTTATTGTTACTGGTGGTACAATGTTTTCTTACTTGTTCTACTTACAAAGTCTCAATTACTTAACTCCAGCTACTACGGGCATGTTGAGTGCTTTTGAACCATTGACTGCAACGGTCTTAGCAGTAACTGTGTTGAATACGAAAGTTAGTTTTGCGGAATTAATGGGTGCACTGTTGATCCTAGGAATTACTTTCTTACAGGCATTGCCACCTAATTTGTTTAACCTACGTAGAAATTCTAAATAACACAAAGAAGCTTATCAGAGCGTAATCGTACTCCGATAAGCTTCTTTTTTATTTGTATCCGTTAGCTCGATTCAACTGTGTTAAATTATCGTTGATATTCTTATCAGCGGTATCTAAAGCTTTCTTGATGTCGCCACCATTGTAGACTGTTTCCATAGCTATTTCTTCGAGTTGACGTGTTAATTGCATTCCTTCCATCAAAATACCAGAGTTTGAATAATTAGCTTTGGCAGTAGCTAATTGTTGACCCGGTACTTTTGATTCAGGATTCTTAGCATAGAGATCTTTAAGAATAGATGTTTTTTGTGAATCTTTATTCAAAGCTAAATATCCAGTAGATTTTTGCCACTGTGCTTGAACTTCTGGTTTCAAAGTATATTTAATGAATTCAAAAGCTCCACGTTGAACATCTTTTGGCTTGTCATTAGAAATCCAAAGTGCTGCCCCACCGATAGCTACACCATTGGCTTTTTTGTTATCGGGATGTGGGAAGTATGTGATTCCTAATTCATTTTTGTTGTTCTTAGTTAATTGACCGATACTTGCAGATGATTGAATGAAGATTCCAACCTTGTCAGACAAGAAACCGGCAGTTTGATTAGCACCAGCACTAGCACCTGAACCATAGTCAATGAAATCGCCAGATTTGATATTTTCTCTGATCCATTCCAAGAATTCTACTGTGTCGGGATTATTGATAGAAACCTTAGTTGGATTACCAGTATGTCCATCATTATTGTTAGCTAATTGAGCATTGGCATTAGCTAGTGCTTGTTCCAAGAACCAACCGTAAACTTGAACGGTCATACCTTTAACCTTGTGATGAGACTTTTCATACAATTCTTTGGCAACTCTAGTGATGTCACTGTATGAAGGTGAGACTGGTGGTGGTGTGATATTGTACTTCTTCAATAAACTAGCATTGTAATACAAAACTGGTTGTGAAGTGTTAAATGGCATAGCTTGTTGCTTACCTTTATTGGCATAAAAGGCACGAGCTACTGAAGAAATCTTGCTTACATCATAATTATCTTCATCAATAAAATTTTGTACTGGTGTTGTATAACCACTGTGAAGCATTTGAGCAGTTGAAATATCAAAAGCTTGGAAAACTGCTGGTGAAGTGCTTGTATTGTGTGTTTGTAAAATCTTTTGGATAGCTTCATCGTAAGTACCTTGATACTTAGGAATAACCTTGTACTTTGTTTGTGACTTGTTAAACCCATCGACCACTTTTTCCAAGGCGTCTTCTGAAGGTCCACCCATTTCATGCCAAAAAACAATTGGAATTCGATCATGATTATCGGCTGATTTAACAGAAAGGCTGTGTCCAAAAATTGCGACTAACAAGATTCCTAAGACAGCAATCAATGGCATAACTAATTTCTTATATTTAGACATTATTTAACTGCCCCCTCATTCATCCCTGATTTGAAGTAATGTTGACCAATAAACAAGACGATGATAGTTGGAATAACAATAATCGCTGCACTGGCTTGAATCATACCCCAATCGTTGAAAGTCTCTTCAGATTGTAATTGTTTCAAACCGTTTTGAATCATTCGAGAATTGTTACTGAATGTTGTCAACATTGGCCAGAGATATTGATTCCATGAACCTAAGAAACTGTATGCTCCTAAAGTTATCATGCTGATCTTGTTGTAAGGCAAAACAATGTTCCAGTAAAATTGGAAATGATTCAAACCTTCAATATCAGAAGCTTCCTTCAATTCAAGCGGTGTTTGCATGAATGATTGACGAAGCATGAAAGTCCCAAAAGCGGAAGTTAAGAATGGCACGATCAAAACTGCGTAATTATCTAACAAGCCCATTTGCTTAACCGTTGCAAAGTTAGGAATGATTTCAGCTTCAAATGGTAACATCATCGTAATTAGGAACAATGTAAAGATGGTCTTACGATATTTGAATTTCAAAAAGACAAATGCATAGGCACTCATAGAACAAAAAATTAATTGTGCAATCATTGTAATCGTTGAAATCACTAACGTATTCAATAAGTAACGTAAGATTGGTGTCTTAGTGAAAGCTGCTACATAATTATCAAACGAAATATTCGTACTGAAGAGGTTTCCTTTAGCAATATCCATTGTTGGTAAAAAGCTGGTCCAAATTCCAATAAAGAATGGAGCCAAAATTATTATTGCCAAAACAATCAGTAATAAATAATTAAAAAACTTTTTCAAAGCTGCTCTTTCATCAATTTGTGTCATTAGTAGTTCACCTTTTTCTCTAAGAATTTAAATTGCAATAAGGTGAAGAAAGCAATGATAATTGTTAGGATGATTGCTTCTGCACTAGATTTAGCATAATTTCCGCTATAAAAGGCGTCTTTGTAAATTCGATAAACTAACATATTAGTGGCATTAGTAGGACCACCTTTAGTGATTAAATCAATCAAACCAAAACTCTTGAATGCATCAATGATCGTAATTGTTGAAACAAAGAATAAGGTTGGTGAAATCATAGGAATAGTAATGTGGAAAAATTGATATCTGGAAGATGCTCCTTCAACATCAGCTGCTTCGTATAAAGTACTAGGAACTGATTCGATAGCTCCTAACAAGATTAGGAAAGTAAATCCTAAATGCATCCAAACTGTTGTGATGATAACCGCCCACATAGCATTAGTAGGACTAGTTAGCCAATTAACAACTGGCAAATTCAACCAATTACTCAATAAAGCAAAGAATCCAGTTGAAGGATTAAAAATGAATAACCAGAATATCGCAGCTACGGCTACGGAGACACCCATAGTTACTGAGTAAAGCGTTCTAAAAATACTGATACCGGGTAATTTTTGACTAGCCAAGTTAGCCAACAATAATCCTAAAGCTATCGTTAAAACCGTCACTGCTAACACATAGACGAAGGTGACCCACATACTAGAGATGAAATCTGGCGAGGTAATTAATTTAGCATAGTTTTGAAAACCAACGTAGACTGTTGTTTTACCTAAGGTATTAGTTAAAAACATACTGATATAGAGAGTTTTAAACATTGGATAGAAAACAAATAGTCCCAAAATCAAAATTGATGGACCTAAAAAGATTGAAGCAAAATATTTATCTTTAGCATTTAAACGAAAACCGTGACGTTGTTTTGCTTGAACATTTTTTTCTGGAACAACGTCAGTCGTGGAAGTCTTAAGCATTGACTACGGCCTCCATCTGCGTAATATTGACACCTTCATGATTAAATAACAATACTTTTTCTGTAGCTGAAACTAGAATCGTATCATAAGCCTTAAATTCAGCATCACTAGCAACAATCGCCGCAAGTTCAAGATCGTTATGTGCCATTTTTGCATAAACAATTTTTTCATCGCCTAGGAATTCAACACTCTTAACTGTTGCGTTAGCTGTTAGTTCATCGACTTTTTCAAGCATCAATTCATTTGGTCTAATTCCAACTTGGAATTCACTTTCAGGAACTTGTTGGTTGATAGACATTTCAAAATCATCGTTAACTTTGATAGTTTGATTATTGATTTTAACTGCTGGCAATAGATTGATTGGTGGTACTCCAAAGAAACTAGCCACGAATTCATTAGCTGGATGTTTGTAAATTTCAGTTGGTGTACCAATTTGTTGAACTTGTGAATCGTGCAATACCATGATGTGATCAGCCATTGTCATTGCTTCTACTTGATCATGAGTGACATAGATCAAAGTCAAACCAAGTTTTCTTTGAAGTGCATAAATTTCTTGGCGCATTTTAATTCTTAATTGAGCATCCAAGTTAGAAAGAGGTTCATCCATTAGACAGATTTTAGCATCACTAGCAACAGCACGAGCTAAAGCAACACGTTGTCTTTGACCACCTGATAATTCACGTGGCTTGCGGTCCTTCAATTCTTCCAGATTAACCATCTTTAAGGCTTCATTAACTCGTTCTTCAATTTCTGATTGAGAAGTATTTTTGCGAGCTTTTAGTCCAAAGGCCACGTTATCCCAAACACTTAAGAATGGGAAAAGTGCATAACTTTGGAAAACCATTGTTAAATTACGATCTTTGGGTGGTAAATCATTAACCAATTGACCGTCGATATGAATTTCTCCTTCGCTGATAGAAGTTAATCCTGCAATCATTCGCAATAAAGTACTTTTACCACAACCTGATGGACCAACGATTACGAAAAATTCCCCTGTTTGGATTTCAGCAGTTACGTCATTTAAAACTGTTTTATCCGAATCATAAGACTTAGAAACATTTGTCAAAATTGTCGACATCGATATTTCCCTCCACATATGTCATTGACTATAGTATGCAGTGGGGATGTATATATATAATCTATTTAATGTAAAAAAAGTGTAAAAAAATAGACTGCTTTCACAGTCTAATTTACATTATTCATTTGCTTGATGAATCTTTTGAACTGAATTAATTACTAATGGAAAACCGATATAAGGCAACAAAGTTAAAGCCGTCCAGATTAACTCTGATTCGGAATTACCGGCCTTCAAGCTACCTAAAGCATGCGCCTTAATTTGAAAATCGACATTCATCGTAATCAGAGCTGCCAGCAAATATCTTTCACGGTCTTTAACTGGTAAAGCACCTCTAGTGTAATAATCACCAAAGAAATTCTTAGTCAACCATTCTGGCAATAACTTTCCAGCATTAGCTGGTAAATCTGCCATTAAATCTTTAATTTCATTGCCATAAAGTGGTTTTTGAAATTCTAAACCGGCTTTATAAGTATCCTCTGGGATTGCAAAATGTTGTCCATCTTTTTTCGTAACAGTATTTAATATCCTCAATGCATTTTTAACTTTACTTGAACCAATAGCTGGACTTAATTGATAAACTACCTCACGAATTAAATCAACTGACACTGTGTTCAAAGCAATTGAAAAATGTTCTTTTAAATCAGCCTTATCTTGCAGAACAGTCAAAGCACTGATAATCGTCAATTCTTGTTCTGCCTTTGAAAGTGGATTTTCACTCGTTACCTCATCTTTGAATCTCTTCAGGATTGTTTTATAATCTTGATCCATTCAAATCACCCCTACTTCAATGATATTACATTTGTTCAGTAGGTTAAATGATAAAGTGATACCGATTTCATTTTATAATTTGTCATATTCTTCATCAGTAACTTTTTCAAGCCATTCTGAATTACCTTTAGTAATAGCAACATGACTGAACCAGCTGTCTTTAGTTGCTCCATGCCAGTGTTTAACACCTTCTTTAATGACTACAACGTCGCCTTGTTTCAATAATTGAGCATCTTTGCCCCATTCTTGATACCAGCCTTCGCCACCTGTAACCAATAGAATTTGGAAACCATTGTGGTGAATGTGCCAGTCATTACGACAACCTGGTTCAAAGGTAACATTACTGATTCCAAAATCAATGTTATCTTCTGGTTTTACTAAACTATCTAAATAACTTTGTCCGATAAAGTATTTAGCATAATCAACGTTCTTATCTCCGATGGGGAAAACTCCACCATTTTTTAATTCTTCATTTTTAGCCATAATTAATCTTCCTTCCAAATTTCTTTTGCACGATTGAAAGCACTCCAAGCCTTAGGCCAACCTGCATAGAATGATAGATGTGTGATTTCTGCAACGATTTCATCTTTAGTGATACCGTTCTTCTTACCAATCTTTAAATGGGCATCTAATTGTTCAATGTTACCTGCTGAAATGATGCTGGCAATAGTAATCATTGAACGATCATGAGCAGAAAGTTCGTTTTCTTTACTCCAAACTTCACCAAATAGTACATCATCATTTAAAGCCGCAAATTGAGGAGCAAATTCTCCCAAATTGTCACGACCAGCTGTTTGTCTTTTTGCCATTTTTATTCCTCCGTTTATTAAGTTGATAGTTATATTAAACAACTTAAAGTCAACTTTAAGTCAAGAGATAGATTTAAATTATTTTATCCCGACAAAACAAAAGAGGATATCACTAGAATCACAGCAATATACTGCAATTCTGATGACATCCTCTATTAATTTTTTAAAGCAATTTATTGGTTCTTATCATAGTTTAATTATATAAAAATGCAGAGAAGTTCCATTTTCAATGTATTAGTTGT
This sequence comes from Companilactobacillus pabuli, assembly GCF_014058425.1. Taxonomy (NCBI): domain Bacteria; kingdom Bacillati; phylum Bacillota; class Bacilli; order Lactobacillales; family Lactobacillaceae; genus Companilactobacillus; species Companilactobacillus pabuli. The sequence goes on along the minus strand of NZ_CP049366.1, from coordinate 92,124 downwards.
ATGTAAGTTTACTTTTTGAATTAAACAAAATAAATAATAGAACTAGGATCTAGTCTGGAACACAAGCCCTGTGATGGCTCAGCCGCCAAATTACTGTTAGTGCTTTAGCACTTACAGTAAGGCCTAGTTTTGAGATTTTGCGTCTTTGGGGCCATGCAAAAGCTCAAAATAGTGCCGGCAGCGTTCCAGCCAATCACAGGACTTGTGTGGAAGACGGCAGCTTAAAAGCTATCTATCCTCCAAGTACCCATGATTCAAATTCTTCAAATACTCGGAAAAACTTTCGCTATCTTCAATATGTCCACCTTGTTTGCCCTTGTACCAATCTAATTTATCATTCAAAATCGTCCAACCATCTTGAAGCTTTTGGTACTCAACTTCAAAATTACGACGAACTTCTTCCAATAATTCAATTCGTTGATTGATTGTCGAATCACCTTGAGCACGCAATTGAACATAACGCTTTAATTGATCAATCGACATCCCAGTACTTTTGAGATGCAATAAGAAATTGACCCAGTGAACATCTTGCTCGGTGTAGTAACGAATCCCACTTTCATTTCGATGTGGTCTAATCAATCCTTCTTTTTCGTAATAACGTAATGTGGGGCTATTCAAACCGACTATCTCAGAAAAATCACCGATACGGTATTTTTTATCAATTTTTACTGGCATTTTATCATCCTCCACTTAAAGTTGACTTTAAGCATAACACATTAACTACAAATCAACGCCACCGTCGACTTTGAGAACTTGACCAGTGATAAAATCATTTTCCATCAAATAAATATAAGCAGATGCTACTTCGTCGATTTTGGCAACTCTACCTAATGGGACATTTTCTGCCACATTGTCTTCTTGTTTGGCTAATTGTTTAGAATTCATATCACGCCATAAACCAGTTGGAGTCCAAGTTGGTGATACAGCATTGATACGATTGTTAGGTGCTAATTCGACTGCCACACCTTCTACCATCGTATTGATAGCCTGATTTCCAATGATAGCACCAGAAGCATCATAGGGATGACCACCTGAACCAGAAGTTAAAATAATCGAGCCATTCTTACGAAGATTTTTACTAGCAATCTGAACTAGTTGTAAGTTAGCAAAGAATTTATCTTCAATTGCTTTTCGAATTTCGTCCATTGAACTGTCCAAAAAGCCACCGCCCATAGCTCCACCTAGCATGGAAACTATATGGTCAAATGAACCGTACTTTTCAAAAAAACGAGTAAGTTGCTTAGGATCTTGTGCATCTAATGAACTACCTTGGATATCATCATCATATCTAACCTCATTAACTCGAGCTTGATCACGTCCAATAACATACACTTCAGCTTTTCTATGTTGAGCTTTGATGGCGACTTCTTTACCAAAACCAGAAGTACCACCGATAACTAAGACTTTATCATTTTCTAAACTCATTCTAATACCCTCAATCATTCATTAGATTTCAATGCACCAATCATATCGATGTGTTGTAATTTTTTGTGCGTTACTAGCATGACGATTGCTGTAAAGACAATCATCAATAGCGTTGCTACCAAATATCCAAACCAATTGATAGTCAATGGGAAGATAACTTGTTCTGTAGCTGCTTGATTCAAAATGTAAGCTGTCAATAAGTTACCAACGCCATAACCAACAATGATTCCGACAATAGTCAAAATAATATTTTCACGCACAATGTACATCGTCACTTCATTATTATAAAAGCCTAAGACCTTGATTGTCGATAATTCTCTGATTCTTTCGGAAACATTTATGTTAGTCAAATTATACAAAACAACAAATGAAAGAATTCCTGATAAGAGAACAAAAATCAAGATAATTGGTTTCAACGAAGACGACATCTTCGAGACAGTACTCAAAACATCATGTGTATAGCTTGTTCCCATAACTTCACCTGAATTTAACAATTTATTGGCTAAATTCTTACGCTGGCTCTTAGTCTGAGATTTCAAATGCAACAATAAAGTATTGTCAGACGCTTGTTTACCAAAAGTAGTTTGATACATTTTAGGACTGAGATAAATAAAATGTCCGATGAAGTTTTGCGTGATAGCTTTTACTTTAACTGTAACTTTTTTACCATTCGTTACATTAAGATGAATCGTATCACCTTTTTTAACATCCAATAACTGGGCCGTCTTCTTTGAAAGCACCACTTGATGTTTCTGCAAATTAGTCCCTAGATGAACGTACTTATCAAAGTCACTGATTGATTTAGGTGTATAAACGTTAACATCATTGACTTGTTGATTGTTAGCTTTTAATTTAGCCGTCGTCGAGTTAATAACGGTACTACTTACATACTGATCATTTTGATTCAAAATTTTTCTTACTTTGCTTAAATTACTATTACTATTTAATTTCACAACTGCCTGATAATCAAATATTTCTGAATACTGGCGGTTACCACTGGCTGAAATAGAATTCTGAATCCCAAATCCAGTCAAAATCAACGCCGTTCCACCAGCAATTCCGATAATCGTCATAAACATTCTCGACTTGAATCTAAATAAATTACGATAACTGACTTTACTATTAAAGCTCAAATGATTCCAAAGTGGTTTAATTCTCTCCAACAAAATTTTCTTAGCTGACTTAGGACTCTTGGGACGCATCAAAGCCGCAGGTCCTGCAACGAGTTCCTTTTTAATAACAATGATTGCGGCACCTAAAGTAGCCAATAATGAGAAGATTGTTGCAATTAAAATGACCCACCACTGCAAATCAACTACCCAATCTAAGGCAATGTATTGCTTATATAAGGCTAAGACGATTCGTGGCAACGTCTCATTACCAATGATTGATCCCAAAATAGCACCAATTAGACCAGCCGAAATTGCATAGTAATAATAATTACGTGAAATTTCCCATTTAGTGTAACCAAGTGCTTTGAAAGTACCAATTTCACTACGAGCCTCTTCGACCATTCTTGTAATCGTGGTGAAAGTTATTAGCGCTGCTATTAAGAAGAAGAATACAGGAAAGACATTAGCAATGGCAGCGATTCGATCAGAGCTTTCTCCATAGGCAGAAAATCCGGATAAATCTTCACGTGTTTGCCAAGTATAAGACGTCTTAGATTGTTTCAAAATCTTGATTTTTGCAGAATTTAATTTAGCTAATTGTTCACTGTAAGTTTGAGGATCAGCGACCTTTAAGGGTTCTATTTGTTGCTTTTGACTATTGATTTGCTTCAAATAATCACTCGCAACTTCATTTGTTCTTTGACTAGCACGACCACTGAATTCGTGTTTTAGTACTTTTAATTTTTTATTAACAGCTTTTTTATAGGATTTACTGAAAGTGTTTTTATCTTTCAATGAATTAAAATGCAAATTCAGCATTGTTCCAACGGCCATATTCAATTGATTCTTTGGTACGTAAGCGAACAACTGCACTTGTCCATCCGCAATATTTGTCGAACCACGTGATTGATTGTCAATGTATTGTGGTGAATCAGCGAAACCAACAATTTTGTAAGACCGTTTCTTTAAACCAGCGTCACTAGCAAATTTAAATTTTTGTCCTAATTTATAATCATATTTACTTTTAGCATTTTTATCCAAAACAATCTCATCGCTACTTCTAGGCAGACGACCACTTCGCATAATCAATTGGTTTTGTTTGACATTTTCATCATAACCGTACAAAGCTACAGCTACTTTGCTTTTTCCACCAATGACATATTTAAATTTGGTTGCTTCAACTTGAGCACCGGGAACTTTTTTTGCCAAATCAACATCTGTCTGATTAAAACCAGTAGTCGATAAAACTTGGATATCCGAAAGATTCTTATCCGCAACCGTCTTATTCAAAGAATCATTCAAGCTAGGACCTGCGGCTTTAACACCGACAAAAATCAAAACTCCTAGCATAATAATCAAAATGATGGCGATAAAACGTCCCTTTGAATGTTTAATGTCTTGAATCATATTTTTAGACAATGGTTTCATTTAATCATCACCTACCATTCGATGTCTTTGACAGGCATAGGATTAGAGTTATCTTCAATCGATTGAATTTTGGCATCGTGAATTCGAATGACCCGATCAGCCATCTTGGCCAAAGCTGAATTGTGTGTGATGACGATGACAGTTTTATTATCCAAATAACTAGCATTTTGTAACAAAGTTAAAACTTGTTTACCAGTTTGATAATCTAGAGCTCCAGTTGGTTCGTCACAGAGCAACAGTTTAGGATTTTTAGCCAAGGCTCTAGCAATAGCCACACGTTGCTGCTCTCCACCAGATAATTGTGAAGGAAAATTATCAATTCTATCTCCCAAGCCAACTGCTTTTAAAGTATCTGTGGCATCCAAAGCATCTTTAACGATTGCTGAAGCTAGTTCTACATTCTCTTTAGTAGTTAAATTAGGTATTAAATTATAAAATTGAAAAATAAATCCAACATCATTACGACGATAAGTTGTTAACTCTCGTTCAGAGAATTGGGCAATATCTGTCCCATCAATGATTACTTGTCCTTCACTCGGCGTATCCATACCACCTAAAATATTTAAAACCGTTGATTTACCAGCACCACTGGGTCCCAGAATAACTGTCAGTTTTCCTTGTTCAACATCAAAGGAGAGCTTATTATTTGCATAAATAGTCGTCTCTCCCATTTGATATTGCTTTGATTCGTTCCTGACTTCAATATATGCCATTATCCTCACCTTTCCTCGATAGTAATATTATAAAGGAAAACGAATACATCATTAAGGTAAAAACATACAAATTAATTCATAAAAAAAAGCAAACTTTCTTTTTAGAAGTTTGCTTTTAAATTATTTCTACCAAATATTTACACGTTTATCAGGATCTAACCACATACCATCTTGATCAGTTACATCAAAGGCATCGTAGAATTCATCCATATTTTGTGCCATTACGTTAGCACGAAGTGGTGCTGGTGAGTGAACGTCAATTGACAAGAACATTTCTGTTAATTGCTTAGTTGACTTGTTTCTCCAAACACGAGCCCAGTTGATGAAGAATTTCTTCACGTCAAAGTCACTTTCTTTTTTAGCAGCTTCAAGAGCACAACGAAGTCCTCCAACATCGGCTACATTTTCACTAACAACTAATGTTCCGTTAACTTTACTACCGGCGTAAGGAATGCCATCGAATTCTTCAATCATTTTCTTAGTTAATTCCTTGAACTTAGCATAATCAGCTTCAGTCCACCAGTTGTTCATATTACCGTATTCGTCGAATTGAGCCCCGTTGTTATCGAAAGCATGAGAAATTTCATGGGCGATAACGGCACCAATTCCACCGAAGTTTTCACTGCTTGTTTGGTCCAAACTGTAAAATGGTGCTTGTAAAATTGCAGCTGGGAAAGTAATGTCATTTCTCGATGGATCATAACAAGCATTAACCATATGTCCTGGCATCAACCATTTAGTACGGTCGACTGGCTTGTGATATTGATCTAAAGCATCTTGAGCAACGATTTTTCTGATTCGAGAAACGTTGTCATACAATGAATCATTTTCGTTGATTTCAAATTTACTGTAAAGATCATCAATCTTGTCAGGGAAACCAACTTTGATAACAATCTTATCCAATTTGACGATAGCTTTTTTCTTAGTATCTTCACTCAACCAAGTATTTTCTGAAAGTCGTTGTTCATAAATTGAAATCATTTTTTCAACCATGCTACGAACGTCTTCTTTGGCCTTTTCACCGAAGTATTTCTTACCGTAGTAAGTACCAACAACTTGAGAGAAAATACCTGCAGCAAAGTTATAAGCATACTTAGTTCTATTTTGAAGTTCTTTAGCACCACTCAAGGCTAAGTTATATTCACCGATTGTTTGACGGAATTCTTCATCAAGAATTGAAGCGTTCTTAGTTAAGAACTTAACCATCATCCAAGCTTTGATATTTTCAAAAGTACCGTCATTGACTAACTTGTTCAAATTGTCCAAATATCTTGGTTCTTCAATGATAACCTTCTTTGGTGTGTCATTGATTTGGTCAACTACTAAACTCTTCAAATCCAACTTGTCAGATTTCTTAACGAATTCATCGAAGTCCATTGGATTGTAAACTTTAGTATAGTCAGCCCATTCTTCAGAACTCTTTACGATTGGAACTAATGACTTATCAAAAGCCAATGCCTTTTCAACGATTTCTTTAGCATCCTCTAGCTTGTAGCCAATCATTGAAAGCAAGCGTCCAGCAACTTCACCATACTTAGCCAATAAAGCCTTTCCGGATTCATTACCTTCATCGTAATAAGTCTTGTCAGGCAAAATCAAACCGGCACCGGCAACATAAACAACGTTCTTAGAAGTATCTTTCATATCTGCTTCAACGCCGATATCGATTGGCAATGGAAAACCATCCTTAGAAAGTGAAGCAATATCTTTACTAATATCAGCCAAGCTCTCTAAATCATTGATTCGTTGCATATCCTTCAAAATTGGTTGTTGATGAAATTTACTCAAATGATCAACATTATTAGCCAAACGATACAATTTCACTGCTTGTAACATCAATTCATCAGGAATTTCATTTTCATTATTTGCAAATTCATGGAAGTCTTTCATTAATGACTTTTCAACACCCTCATCGAGGTCCATAAATCCACCTGTACGTGACTTATCGGCTGGAATCTTAGCATTTTCTTGCCAAGCACCATTGACAGCCAAGTACAAATTATCTTTATAATCGGCTGGTTTAGCATCAATCATATCCCCTGCGCCACCGATAACTTTACTCATTAACAATACAATTCACCGCCATTATTTTTGATTCTTTCTTAAATTAGATTAGCATAAGATTCCGTCCTCCATAGCAAAGAAAATTTGGCTGGAACGTAGTGGGCACGATTTTGAGCTTTTGCAAAATGCGCAAAATCTCAAAACTCGGCCTTATTCTAAGCAACAAGTTGCTAAGAATAATTTCACTACTGAGCCAATTTTCTTTGCTATTCCGGACTAGATAGAGATTCTATTTTTTTATTTCTTAATCATTTGAAATAAATAATAGAAGACGTTATTTAGTCGAGAGTGACAGCTTGTGGATGCTCAGTACTGAAATTTCACTTAGCGATTTATCGCTTAGTGATAGGTCAAGCTTTAAGACAGTTCCCGGTTCTGGAATTGGCTTAAAGTTGTGCCCAGTACGTTCCAGCGTCCACAAAGCCGAACGGACGACGGCAATTTACTACCAACCATCGCTTAGAAGGAATTTTTATTTTTAAGGACTACTATATCACTCTTTAGATTCTATTAAAAAAATTATGTTTATCCAAAAATAGTGGACTATCTGATTGATATGTCCACTATTTATTATTCATAATTATCTGATAACACTAACCGAGCATCTAGCGTTGCTGACAATTTTAGAAGCTTGAGAACCGATAGTATTACGACCACGATTCTTTTCTTCAACACCAACAATTACTAAATCTGGTTTAAAACTTGGAATTACTTCATCAACGATAGTAGTTGCAGGATTTCCTTCAGTTACCATCAAATGAATATCTTTAACTCCATATTCCTGAGCCTTTTTGCCATAGACGGCTAATAACTTTTTGATTTGTTCACGACGGTCTTTCAATACATCTGGATCGAGAGATTGGAAGATGTTTAGGTCGCCTGTTTCCAAGACTGATACGATACCTAATTCTGAACTGTGGTGTCTTGCCATAGTACATGCATAGTTAAAGGCATTCTTTGATGAAATAAAATCATCTGAATCCACGCAAATCATGATTCTGGAATAGTCTACTCTTTCAACTTTGTAATCTCTTAATTCATCCATCTATAATTCCTCCAGTTATTTAAAGTCTCGTCCTTTATTTTCTTGGAAGTACTTGTCGAATCTCTTTACATAGTTATGGAACATGTAAGTCAATAACAACCAACGTTTGAATGATTTATCTTTGTCATAGAAAACAGTTGTTCCGATGCGATCTTGCTTGATCAATTCATCAGCATACTTAGTAGCGTCGTTTTTAGCTGCGTACTTGTTGAAGACTTTAACTGGAACACCCAACCATAATTTGTGTTGAGCTTTATTTTTATTGGCATAAACTGTTGGTTCATTTTCCAAAGTTCCTTCAACATAATCTTCAACAACATACTTAGCCAAATTATAACCATTCAAAGTAACGAAGAAACTACTTCTGCCTTGACGCAAATTGATTTCAAAGAACTTGAAAGTCTTATCACGAGAATCATACTTCATATCGAAGTTAGCATAACCTGTGAATTCAATATCTTCAAGGAACTTTTGAACACGGTCATAAACATCTTGATTAAATTCGGGAATGATAGCCACATAGTTACCGATTGATTGTGGTGTAGGATCTTCCAAAATCGGATGTCCTAGACACATCATCTTCACATGGTGGTCTTGATCAACATAGGCATTTAAAACACGCATGTTGGAATCATCACCAGGAATAAAGTCCTGAAGGATCAAGTCAGATTTATAACCATTATCATAAATCTTACCTACGATACTCATATATTCATCTTGAGAGTGAATTGTGAAAGCCTTTTTACGACCTTCAAAATGAATATCTAACCATTCAACACTATTAGCTGGTTTCAAAGCCACTGGGAAATCAAAAGGAACATCTAGGTCCTTTTTGTTTTCGTACATATCTTTAGTGATGATTTTTGTGAGTGGATGTGGCAAACCATGCTCATCCGCAACATGATAAAAACTTTCTTTATTATTTAATGATTTCAATAAATCATAATCGACATATGGGCAAACAAAAGTCTTAGATAATTCTTCTTTATGCTTGCTAATAAGTTCCGCATAACCGTCCCCGCAACCAATCAAAATAACTGGTTCTTCATAGTTTTGGTACTCTTTAGCAATTTCACGCATTTTTTCAATAAAAACAGGGTCTTCAGAAAATCCTGGGTGAAGAGTTAAGCTTAAGATTTTTGTATATCTTGTAGGTGCCAATTGGATATCGGCATAGGCCTTAACAGTGCCCCCATATAGTTCATGGAAAGCACGAGCCATTCCGTAAACATTCATATCACTACCTAATAAGATAGGCGTGAATTTTTTTCCTGATTCAGTTTCGATAGGGATCAACCTCTTACTATATTAATTCTATTTTTAATTTTTCACACATTTCAAACAAAATTATACCATAATCAATTTATCACAACGAGACAAGCTTATACATTTAATTATTCAGGCTTATTCTTTTCTTAAATAATTGAGAACAAATAGCTTAACCACAGCCTTAAATTGATTTTGTGATGTTTCAAACTAATATCGATATTTGGCATAAAAATTTATTTTATAGTAACGTCATAACGCCAATATCAGCTTATTTTGTCTCCGTCATATATGCGTTATCTTAACATGATTTACAGAAAAATGGCACCTACTCAGAAAATAGTCTTGAACTATATCTAAACAAGTGCCATTCAATTTTAAATTATTATTGATTAACAACATCAACCTTTTCGGCATCAACAAACTCATTTTCATCAATTTGATAATACTTGTGATGATTCAAATAAGCAATATTTTGTGCTTTCCAAGTACTCAAAGCGCCCAAACCACGATTAGTCAACATATCCATACGACAGTCGACTAAATTGGTAACAATGACGTCTTTAGTTTTTAAAGTTGCATCAACTTTTTCACATTCAAAAACTTCTGTAGCTTTAATCCATTCGTGATCATCAGCTTGATAATATTTTTGACCATCGATTACCCAAAGTTTCTTACTCAACCACGTCTTGCCACCAATAAAATCTTTATTAGTCGTCAATTCTTCATTGTCATCAAAAATTTGAGCATATTTAAGATCTGGATAAACAGTTATTTCTTCGTTGAAATCTTCGACCATGCCTTGAGTCTGAACCTTAGTTTTTACTGGAGTGTAAGTAACGACATCTTTACTAGAAAGTTTATCCTTTAAGGCCATAACTTGTACCGTTTTTTTAGCAGTCTTGTATCCGGTCTTTTGTGGAACCGATAATTCGAAAGTACTGCCGACAAATTCTGGCTGGATATCAGTTGGAACTTCAACGACCAAATCACTACCAAGATTATTGTTGATTTTTACAGTCATCGGACCATGATACTTCTCATCCGGTTTAACAATCCATCTGCCTTTATCAGCTTTACTCAAAAGTTCACTGGAATTAATGCCATCAACGGTAGGTTTAGGATTATCTCTAGTTCCCGTCCCAATATCGATCCAAGTTTTTTCTGGCATTTTCAAATCTCGTGGCTGGTTGGGAACCACAAATTTATCACCGAACTTAATTGATTTTAATTCATCTGAAGATTTGAACATGTCCGTCATATCTTTGACATTAGTCGTATCGAAATTGGACAAATCTAATTCTTCCAAAGTCTCACAACCACTGAACATACCTTGCATATCAGTGACTTGACTAGTATCAAAGTTGGAAATATTTAATTCTTTCAAGTCACGACAGCCACTGAACATCTGGGACATATCTTTGACTTGTTTAGTTTTGAAACTGGATAAATCTAACTTCTTTAACGAATGGCAATTCAAAAACATTTGACTCATATTTTTAACTTGACTAGTATCCATATTTCCCCCTACTTTCTAATTTTGGAATCCCCTGAAACCACTTCCAAATTAAAATTAACGATTACACTATAACAAATTGTTAAAACTTTATATTATTTTTAGTAATATTTTTATTTTTTCTTAATATTGAATGAACGGTGATGGTGATAGTGGTTAACTGCCGTCGTCCGCAAAATCCCTGTGATTGGCTGGAACGCTGGCGACGCCACTTTGAACTACTGCATAAACCAAGTGCGCAGCATTTCAAAGCTGGGTCTTATTCTAAGCGATAAACCGCTAAGAATAATTTGCCGGCTGAGCCATCACAGGGCTTTTGCTACCGACTAGATTTCAATTTCTATTTGGATAGAATTAGACACATATTTCTAAATAACAGCCCTATTTCTCTACACAAAAAAGAAGATACTACTAAAACCACAGCAATATACTGCAATTCCAATAATATCTTCTATTAATTTTCTGAAGTTATTTATATAAAGATAGAAATCACTATCTAGTCGGGAGCGAGGTCCTGGAAAATGCTCAGCCATGAAATTCCACTTAGCGATTTATCGCTTAGTGGAAGGTCGAGCTTGAAGACTTTGCCCGAACTTGGTCTTAGCAAAGGCTCCAAGTCGTGCCCATGGCGTTCCAGCAATTTTCCAGGGCCGAACGGACGACGGCAGCTTAACACCAATATTAGTTAACACTATTCTCTATTAAGTCTAAGCGTTTTGTTCGACTTTTTCTCCAGGTACAACAACTTGTGGATCAACATCTGGCTTCTTACCATTGTCGATAAAGTAAACCTTGTACCAGATCAAGAATGTATAAATTGTCCAAACTTTACGACGATCATCGTTTTCACCACGATAACAACCATCAAGCATCTTCAAAATAGCATCTTGATCGAAGAATTCACCAGCAAAGTCAGCACTGAATAACTTACGGAAGTCTTCATAAACTTCCTTAGTCTTGATCCAGTCACGAATTGGAACTGGGAAGCCTAGTTTTTCACGCTTAGCCCATTCATCTGGTAAAGCACGTTCGGCAGCGACACGCAAAGCATACTTACTATCTTTACTGTTCAAAAGATACTTAGTAGGAATACCTGAAGCTACTTTAGCCATTTCCTTATCTAGGAATGGTACACGCAATTCCATTGAATTAGCCATACTCATACGGTCGGCTTTCAACAAGATATCGTTTGACATGAATTGGTGAAGATCGAGATATTGCATCTTCTTAACTTCATCATCATAGCCACTAACTTTGTTGTAGCTTCTCATAACGATGTCTTTAACAGAACGTGATTTTTCAAATTCTGGTTTAACTAAATCAGCAGCTTCTTTTTCAGTAAAGATTTTAGCTTGACCAATAAAGAACTCTTCAGCTTTGGCTGTTGATTCGTACAAGTGCAAACGTCCTGGGAAGTTTGGCATCTTCTTTAGTCCGTGGGCCAACTTGTATTTCACACCCTTAGGCAACTTCTTCAAGTCTTCAGCAACGACTCTGATGACCTTAGAATGTGAGTGGAATCCATAATTGGCATAGCCGGCAAACAATTCATCGGCACCTTCACCAGATAGAATTACCGTAACATCTCGACTAGCTAATTTAGTTAGGAAGTAAAGCGGTACACATGAAGGGTTGGCATCTGGTTCATCCATGTAGTATTGAATCAAAGGAATAGACTTGATAGCTTCTTCCTTAGTTACGATACCACGAGTATTTTCAAGGCCTAATTTATCAGCCAAGAGTTTAGCAGCACTACCTTCTTCATAAGTACTTGTATCAAAATCAATTGAATAAGTATGTTGTGGCTTCAAAATTGCAGTAACGTAACTTGAATCCACACCACTAGAAAGCAATGAACCAACCGGTACATCACTGATTGAGTGTTCTTCAACTGATTCGTGCATGGCTTTGTCAATTCTCTTAACTGTTTCTTCAAATGACAAATGATTTTCTTTAAATGCCATATCCCAGTACTTCTTGATACTCAATTTTCCATTCTTATAAGTAAAGTAGTGACCTTCAGGAATTCTGAAGACGTTCTTGAAGAATGTTTCATGCAAAGCTGAGTATTGGAAAGTTAAGTATGGTTTCAAAGCAGCTTTATTTAATTCTTTTTTAAAGTTAGGTTCTTTCAAGAAAGACTTGATTTCTGAACCAAAAATAAATGTACCTTCACGATTGTAATAATAAAGTGGTTTGATACCAAAGAAATCTCTAGCACCAGTAATATCACCAGTCTTCAAATCGTAAATAGCGAAAGCAAACATACCACGGATTCTCTTCAAAAGGCCCTCAATGCCCCATTCCTCAAAACCGTGTAGCAAAACTTCAGTATCAGTTTCAGTACTGAAAATATGTCCTGCCTTCTTTAAATCTTTTCTTACATCTTTATAGTTATAAATTTCACCATTAAAAATAATGGCTTTAGATCTATCTTCGTTATAGATAGGTTGCATACCACTGTTAATATCGATGATACTCAAACGTCGAAAACCAAATGCTGTATCACCTTCAACCAATTCACCCGAACTATTTGGACCACGATGCTTGATCGTTTCCATCATAGCTTCGATGACAGGCTTCTTGTCTGCAATATTCTTATCAACGAATCCGACAATTCCACACATAAAATAATTCTCCCTTATATTTCAAAGCTTACATACCTTGTTGCGGCTCCGTAACCAAAAATCTGTAAGCGTAGTTTGTTCGGGTCGATATTAATGAAATACCCTGATAATTCAGAGATTTCATTATATCGTCTATCCCATTTCTTGTTATAGTCAGTTGTTAGTCCGTGTTTCTTTCCCATAAGGGCCGAACAATTTAATATTATATGATTAATTTCAGAAACTTTGTAGTTTTTTTCATAGTGCATATGACCACAAATATATGTTGTTACCTTAGAAATCCCGGTAGCAGAGAAATCATAGCGAATATTTACTCCAAAATCTCCTGTTAATTCATTTTTTAATTGTCCAGTCTCTTTATTATTAAAAGCGACTAATAACTGTTGAACCAGGTCACCGTTAAAATTCAAAGCACTGCGTCCAGAAGGACTAACTATATTAGCATGTCCCATCACAACTACATGTTTATCGACAGTCTTCTGTAAAACGGTGGTCAAATCCTCTAATTGTTGCTCTCTGACCCCTCGAACCTTCTTAAAGTCATATTTCTTAGAACCATTACTAAGAATATAAGGAATATCACTGGTATCGATGAAGATGATTCGTACATCACCTTTATCGAACCAACCCACTCTAGAAACGGGATTCAAACGTAGAATCTCAGATTGTTCAAAATCGTACTTTGTTACTAGTGAATCATAATCATCTCGGTGAAATGATGCTGACTTGAAGAAACGATGTTCATCATATTTGTCATTTTCATCATGATTACCCTCAACGATAAAAAATGGTGGTTTACTGGCTTGATAATTTTCAACCGCAAATTTCAACAGTCCACGACTGATCTCAGGCTTGTCACTACCATCCATCAAGTCACCTAAATGGACGTTAAGATCTATTCCGACGTCATTGCTGACTTGATTTGCTTCAATTATATGCCTCATGCCATTGATTCCATAATAAGAAGCACTGACTACGGCCTTGGCATGAGTATCAGTTAGAACAGAAATTGTCACTGTATCATCGTTAATGTTTGGCAAGACATTATTCTTATAAACGCCCTCAATATAATCAACAACGAATGGTCTTGGTTTTAACCTTCTCAAAAAGTTCTCTGTTTGAGTTGAAATAAATTCTGAAGGTCTAGGTGAAAGCACCCTTCTAGCAACATTATTAAATTTCAATTTCACATTCTCCTAATATCCAATACCTTGGAAAAATATATTAAAAAAACCATCTTAACGATGGTTAATTATGGTTCAATTATATATCAAATATATGAAAAATAATCTTTCAACGCTTATTTCAAAAGAATTTGATATGCCAATCTGACACCTTTATCTTCATCCATCGTAATGGTACCTTTTTCTTCAAAACCGTTACTAGTGATAATGTGTTGCATTACTAAATTGTCGGGGTGAGTATCGATTCTGACATCACGATAGCCTAGGTAATAAGACATTGTCATTAATTGTTGAATCAAAGCTGCACTAAGATGCTCTCCTTGGTGGTCTGCTTCTATAGCAATACGGTGAATGATTGAATACGTCACATCAGAATCATCATCCCATGCTCCAGAATTCATATCTTGATAATTTTTATCGTAGCCTTGTTGTAAAGCTGCACTTCCTACAACACGACCATTTAACATTAGAACAAAACTGATACCTTCTTGAATGTCTTGTTCAAGGATTTCTTTATTTGGATAACCTTGTTGCCATTGATCAACGCCTCGGTCCTTTAAGGTCTTCTTAGCACTGTCAATAATATCAATGATTCTTGGTAAATCATCAAGCTTAGCTTGGCGCAAAAAAACGTTACTCATAAAAATCCTCCTTGTTCATCAGAGTATTAAAACAGAATTTACTATAACATTGCAATACTTTTATGCGTTTTTTCTGTTTTTTTTATAAACCAATCCACTTATAAAAAATAGAATTATTGCATACAATAACGTTTGCCCAACTATTGGCAAAATTTTCGTTATCGAAGAAGTATTTTGCAAGGTTATTATTATTTTTGATAAAGGAGGTAATAGCCACTCCACTGCAGTCAAAATACTAACGACACTGCCGGAAAATGCTAGATAAGTAAAAATCAACGCGCCAATCTGACCAACTGTGGAATGATTGTACCATTGAGTTTGAAACAAAGTAGCAATTCCACTGCCTAAAAATCCAACGCTGAAGAGACTTGAGATTCCAACAAAGTCTAAGAGAATATTACTATCTAAAATTAAACTAAAAATAAAAATCAAAACACTCGAAAACAAATTTGCTATGACTGCGACTAACAATTGACTCAACCAATCAGCAAAATGACTGTTGATCTTTTGCTTCAAGTATTTGTTCTGTTGACTGTCATTGTAGTAAAGATTCATGGTCGAAAAAAGTGACAAGAGAAACATTGCTATTAACAATAAACTAAATTTTTTCAAATTACCAATTTCTAACAAATGATCTGCCAACAATCCAAAGACAATGATTGAAAATAACATCGTTAAATATAAAAAGTTTTGAAAATACAACTGCAAATAACTTTTTAAAAGAATTCTTACCTTCAATTTCTCTTCATCCCTTCAAATTGATAATTTAATTGCAACATCTTATCTAAAATTGATTTCCGTAATTTTAATGGAACTTCTAATTCAATTTGATTATCTTGATTGGATACTAAAAAGTTTTCAACATCATGAGTAATCGCCTTTGAATTAGGATTGACCCGAAAAATCAACAAACTTAGTGCTGAATTTTCTCTGGAATTTTGAATTTTCAAATCACCATCTAATAAATAAAGTTGGTCAAAATTTGTGGCAATTTTTTTATCAAATCGGGTTGCTGACAAGATAATGCCAGAATTGTTATCCTTTAAATCAATTATCAAATCTAACATTTTTTGAATAGTTTTTTCACTTTGAAATGCGAAGGGTTCATCTAAAACTAAAACATTGGGGTGACCGGCCACAGATGCCAAAAAATCTACCTGTCTTTTTAATCCGAGTGATAATTGACTGACGGGCGTATCTAAATAAGGAGTCAGTCCCATGAAGGTGACCATACCTTGAAGTTGGTCCTTACGAACAGCCAAATTTTTAGACAAACGTCTCATATCTTCCAAATATTTGCCGGTACTTTGTTCAATTATCTGGGGATTTTCCTGAGGCAAATAGCCGATCCTAACACCTGGAGTATAGTCGATTGTTCCGCTATCAGGTGTTTTATTGTTCACGATTGCTTCTAAAAGTTGCGTTTTACCACTACCATTATCGCCGTTGATACCAATTACTTCATTTTGAGATAAAGAAAAAGCTACATGCTTAAATGCAAAGTAGCCCTCAATTTGCAATGACAAGTCATTGACTGATATTAATTTCATTATTGCCATTCCTCAATAGCGTGAGCTGCCAATCCGATTGATAGGATTGCATCTTTAGAAATAGAATTTCTTACATCGGCGACGATAGTATTGTCATAAACAGCACCAATAACAGTAAAAGAATAATTGACCAAGTTGATATCAGTCTTAACTTGATATTCTTTTTCTGCATATGGGTCTTCATGATTGTAAGTGAAATTGATGTCATGTCCTTCAAGTGAACCGTCAACATGGTTTACTTGTACACGATCGTGTAATTCACTTAACTTTTGATCAGGGTTTTGCAATGTTAAACGATGGTCAGATTCATTTTGATAGTAGTCATCTTCAGTCATATCGAAATATTCTTTGATAGGCTTTCTTAAGACTTCTAGTGAGTCCAAAATATTGTAAACTTTTTGAGCATCGAATTTTTCTGATTTGTCTTCAATTTTTTTTCTGTTTGTATAAAGCCAGTCGGCCAAAGTGCTAATAGTTTCAGAATTCATAAAAATTATCCTCCGTCTTCAATACCATTATACTAATTTTTACTTAAAATCACAGGAATCTAAGTGGTCATTGATAACCCCTACCGCTTGCAAAAAAGAATAAACAATCGTAGGCCCGACGAATCGAAAACCACGTTTCTTCAAATCTTTGCTAATTCTCTGTGACAAATCAGTCTGTGCTGGCATTTCATCCATATCACTATAATGATTAATTATCGGTTTATTATCAACAAAATTCCAGATATAATCCGAAAATTTTTCTCCATTTTGATGCATTTTTTCAATTATTTGAGCATTATTAATAGAAGAATCGACTTTAAGATGGTTACGAATAATCCCTTTATCTTGCAATAATTCTGATTTTTTAGCATCCGTATAATGAGCCACTTTATCGATATCAAAATCATCATAAGCTAGACGATACGTCGCTCTTCGTTTAATAATCGTTGCCCAAGACAATCCTGCTTGAGCACCTTCTAGTGTTAACATCTCAAAAAAGTAGGTTTCATTGTGATTTGGTTTGCCCCACTCCGTATCGTGATATTGTTGCATTTCTTCGGAACTATTGGCCCAGTTGCATCGCATATATTTTCTCCAGCAAAAAAGCCGGCAATTGGCCAGCTTAAATTTATAAATCTAATTAAATCTTATCGTTGTTAGTATCAGTTCTAACGATGATAACATCAGTTCTAGCATTTCTTGTAACATATTCAGAAACTGAACCAACTAGTAATCTAGTTACGGCATTCATACCGGTTGAACCAATCATAATCAAATCATTTTCGTATTCTTCTACGAATTCTTGAGAAATAACTGTCTTTGGTTCTCCGAAACGAACGTGAATAGCAATGTCATCTTCGTTGAAACCATTCTTAACAGCGCCATCTTTTAATTCATTAAGATATTTTTGGGCATCTTCGGATAGTTGGTAAATCACATCTCCGTTAAGCATTCCACCATGTAATCCGATGAATTGTTTGGTGTCCAGAACAGTTAGCACGTCTAGATGTCCACCATTCATTTGTGCAACTTTTACGGCTTTCTTAAAAGCCATTTCAGCTTCTTTTGATCCATCTACCGGAACCAAAATCTTCTTATAATCTTGTTCCATAATTCAATCCTCCAATGCACTTAATAGATTCCTTTGTTTTTAGATTAATGCATTCAATTATATTATTCAATAAATTGTGTCATTTTAATGCCAAAAGTGTTCTTGTTAATTGATTTGCGACTGATTCATAATTTTCAAAAATAGTAATTTCATCGTCATACTCAGTCATTTGTGTCGAAAAGATACCCGTAAACATCTGCTCGTAATTTTGAAAGTTATCAACAAAATTATTACACAAAACAAAAGTAGGAATTTTTTCATCTCCAGCCGTTCGACTTAAATGATATAAAATATCATCATTCATCGAATCACCTGATATTTTATCAGTAGCTGTAATTAAAATATCCGCTGTCCGAATGATAGAGTCCATTCCTGTAACTTTACTGACCCATTCAAACGATGAACGCAAAATACGTGCATTAATCATTGCAAACGCCCCTGCCAATGTCTTGATTGAATCAGAATGCGGCATCGGGTGTATATCTAAATTATACTTCTGATTCATCTTTTCGCTAATATAAACTAAATTATCTTCTAGAAATCCTTCTTGAGCTTCATTGAGATATTCAACTTTATCGCATAATTTATAAGAACTAGAGTAATTTAACAAAACAGTAATTTTAGTTCGATTACCCAGTAGTTCAAAGACATCCTCTAAATCAATTCTCTGAGCGCTTATCAGTGGATTTTCACCCTCCGGGACCAATTCCCCAGCTTCATCATAAATCTTGGCTCCTAAAGCCTGAAGAACTCCTAAGCCACCATCAGCCACGGCAGTCTTACCCAAACAGATCACGATATTTCTTAAACCGCTCGTAACAGCATCGACCACCAATTCACCCATACCATAACTTGTGGCATGGAACAACTGATCTCGGCTTTTATTTTTTGCTAAATCTACGCCCACGACTTGTTCAGAATCGATAATCGCGGTATCTTGACTATCAATGTTAGTAACTAAATAACGGCCAGTCTTTTCCTCCCAAAAGGCATCAAAAAGAGACAGTTTGACCCACTTGCCACCAATAGTATGTTTAACCAACGCTGGCATTCCATATTTACTGTCAGTTACTGGCATAGTCACGATTTCAGCACTTGGTAAAGCGCGAGAAATACCACTATAGATGGCTTGGCCAATTTTTTTGGAACTAATATTATTATTGTATTTTCCGGGCGCAATAATGAACTTCATTATGAGGATAACTCTTCCTTTTTGTTATAATAGTACGTAGAAAAATATTGAGAGGTAATTAAGATGGCTAACGATAATGAACGTGTTTTAAACCTTGAAAAAGGCGTTAATTTCCGTGAACTTGGCGGCTACAAAACTAGCGATGGCAAAACTGTTAAATATCACAAAGTATTAAGATCTGCTGGTTTGGCCGATTTGACTGATAATGATTTGAAATTTCTCAAGGATTACGGTCTAAAGATTGATGTCGACTTTCGTTCTAAACAAGAAGTTGATAAAAAGCCTGACAAACGTCCCGATGGCGTTCGTTACGTTTGGGCTCCCGTATTTAAAGAAGATGAAACAAAATCTTCTGAAGTCCAAAGTGAAGGTTACATCCCTGAAATTGACGGCGATCCAACTGATGGTTATGCCCATATGATTGCTGTTTACCGTGATATTATCACAGGAGATTCAGCAAAAGCAGCTTATCGTAAATTCTTTAACCAATTATTACTAAATACTGGCAAAGATGAATCATTGATCTTCCATTGCAGTGCTGGTAAAGATAGAACTGGTATGGGGGCTGTTTTCTTCTTGCAAGCTTTAGGAGTACCCTTTGAAACTATCAAGTCAGATTATTTATTGACTAACAAAGCCAACAAAGAATACGTTACAGATTTACTTTCCATGTTAAAGGAAAAAGGCTACACCGATCCTGATGTACTTAGTTCAGTTCACGACTTAATGACCGTTCATACTAATTACTTAGCCACAGCCATGAGAACTATCGACAAGGAATACGGTAACATAGATAAGTATATCAAAAACGAACTAGGGGTAACTGAGTCAGAAATCAATAGTTTGAAGAAGATTTATCTCGAATAAATTTATTCTTCCAATTTTTGAAACATTGGCATCATACTTTCTTCACATTTACTCGTTATGATGTATTTGTAAGTTAAAGGAAATCAAAAAGCTTTAACTTATCCCCCCTATAAATAATCTTCATATATAAATTAATGATTCTCACTAAAACATAACAGAGAAAATCCATCCTTCCCCCCTGATAAATGGATTAGAATCAAAAAGCTAGTTACTGATCTCTACTTCAGTAACTAGCTTTTTTTGTTTAGGCAAAGGCCTCTAACAGCTGCTCTTTATTTAGATTTTGCTTTTCAACACCTTTGACATCTAATTTAATCTGACCATCTTGAACCATAATTAAACGATTGCCGTATTTTAAAGCATCCGACATCTTATGTGTGATCATCATCGTGGTTAAGTGTTTTCTCTGCACCATTTCATCGGTGATCTTCATAACTTCTTGACTAGTCTTAGGATCAAGCGCAGCAGTGTGTTCATCTAACAATAATAATTTGGGCTGGCTTAAAGTTGCCATCAATAATGACAAGGCTTGTCTTTGACCACCAGAAAGGTATTTTACTTGAGTATTCAAGAAATTTTCCAAACCCATATTCAAAGTCTGCAAAAGTTCTTGATATTTTTTAACGTCGTCCTTTTTTTGGTACCAGTGTAAATTGACTGTATTTGTGTGACTTTGGGCCAAGACTAAATTTTGCAAAACGGTTAAATCTCCAGCAGTTCCCATTTTGGGATCTTGAAAGACACGCGACATCCAACGAGACCTATAGGCAACGGATTTTTTGGAAACATTGTGATTGGCCAAGTCAATTTCACCACTATCAGCTGACAAAGTTCCGGCAATCGTATTTAACAACGTTGATTTACCGGCTCCATTATTGCCAATCACGGCAATGAAGTCGCCCTCGTCTACTTGTAAATTAATATTTTTTAGTACGTGGCGCTCATTTTCAGTCCCGGGAAAGAAGACTTTTTGTAGGTGCTGCACTTGTAGTACTTTCATCGTCTTTGGCCTCCATTTGTTGTAAGTATTTTTTCAATTGACGTTTCGTTTGAATCTTATTTTGAATGATTGGTACACAGATGACGATAACCAAAATAATAGCTGACAAAATCTTCAAATCATCGGCTGGGAAACCTAAACTCATCGCTACCGTCAGTAATAAGCGATATACAATTGCCCCAACGACCATTGCTATCAATCTAGTTAAAATATTGTGACCTCGTAAAAAAATCTCTCCAACTAAGACTGAAGCTAAGCCGATAACAATCGTACCAATTCCCATCCCAATATCAGCGTAACCATTACTTTGAGCAATTAAGGCTCCTGATAAGGCAATCAAACCGTTAGAGATCATGTAGCCAAAAATAATCATTCCATCTGTATTTATCCCATTAGCACTCGACATTTCTTTGTTGTTACCAGTTGCCATCAACGACAAACCTAATCTAGTTTTGAACATCAAATATAATAAAACTACGACTAGACCAGTAACAATCAAACCTAAAACTATCGTTTGAATATCCAAATCCCAACTTGGTAAATATTCTGTCAAAACTTTCTCATTCAACAAAGGAACATTTGATTTTCCCATAATGTGCATGTTGATTGAATACAAACCTGTCATTGTCAAAATTCCTGCTAATAGTGAAGGAATATGTAACTTAGTATCTAATAGCCCTGTTATCAGTCCTGCCAAACAACCCGCTAAAAATCCTACTAACGATGCCGTGATAGCTGATTGACCTTTTAACATCAAACTGACCGCAACTGCAGCCCCAAAAGGAAAACTGCCTTCAGTCGTTAAATCAGGAATATCTAGAATTCTAAACGTAATGAAAACACCGATTGCTAAAGGTGCCCACAGTAATCCTTGTCCAAGACTTGAAATAATCATAAGTTTACCTCCTAAGGTTGTTTAATTTGATCAGGGTTTAAGCCAATTTCTTTAGCGTAAGTTTTGTTAACGTAAAGTCTCAAAGTATGTGAAGTTTCGACTGGCATATCTTGCGGCTTCTTTTTGTCGATCAAAATCTTGTAAGCCATTTTGGCTGTTTGTTTGCCAAGATCTTCGTAATTGATTCCATAAGTTGCTGTTCCACCATCTTCAGCCATTTCAATTGATCCTGTTACGACTGGAAGTTTTGCTTCACGAGCTTTTTTACCGATAGTTTTCATTGAACTAGCCATTAGATTATCAGTTGGTAAATAAATTCCGGAAACCTTGTCAGCCATTCCAGAAACGGCACTGGCAACATCGTTGGTACTAGTTACACTGACGATATTTAATTTCAAACTGTGATTCTTAGCGTATTTTTTAACCATCTTGACCTGAAGCACGGAATTTTCTTCTGATGAGTTGTACAAAACTCCGATTGGCTTATTATTCTTAGTCAAAGTCGTCAACAATTTCACTTGTTTATCAACTGGTCCAAGATCCTTAGTTCCTGTGACATTAGTATCAGGTTTCTTATCCGATTTAACCAATCCGGCACTTTGCAAATTAGTGACTGCTGTTACTACGATTGGTGTTGATTTAGTCTTCTTAGCCAATGCTTGAGCTGATGGTGTAGCGATTCCTAAAATCAAATCATTTTTCTTTTGTGTTAATTGTTGTGCCATCGAGTTCAAATTGGATTGATCTCCTTGAGCATTTTGATAGTTATAATTTACTTTAATTGATTTATCGTGTTTTTTAATTTCTTGATTAAGTTCTTGTTTGAAACCTTTTCTAGCAGCATCTAGTGAACCGTGCGGCACAATCTGCAAAATACCGACATTCAATTCCTTACTTGATGATGAATTATTTGAACATCCCACTAAAACTAAAGCCACCATGGCAATTGTTAATAAACTGATAATTGATTTTTTCATTATTTAATCCTCCCGAAGTATAAAAAAAACCAGCTAGATTCGGATTAGAATCTAACTGGTTTCAATACACGGGCCCGAAATATTTTCTCCAGATAGATTCAACCCTGTATCTATCTGGCTTCTTAAACATGCTTAAAAGCTTTAGCCATTCGATAGATACGAACACGTACGCGCCCGTATCCAACGAAAGGATACAAACGCTATCTAAAGAAAAAGCTAAAGGCAAATTGATTATTTAAATGTGAGTGTTGATTATTAGTTTTCATAATAAAATTCCTCTTTTCAATTTACAATGAATAGTAAAGCATTTAAAAATTAGAATGTCAATAAGTTTATTAAAATGTTTTAATCAGCATTCAATTGCCGTCGTCCGTTCGGCACTGGAAAACGCTGGAGAATGTCGACACAACTTGAAACCAATTCCAAAATCAGGAATTGTCTCCAAGTTTGGTCTTGTCCTAAGCGATAAATCGCTAAGGACAATTTGGCGGCTGAGCATTTTCCAGTACCTCGCTCCCGACTAGATAGTGATTTCTATCTTTATACAAACTACTTCAGAAATTAATAGAAGATATTATTGGAATCGCAAGCACTATTACTCCATTAGGTACTTTTTAGTACCTACAGCACTTTATAGTGCGTAATTGTTTATTTATCTCAACCCTCTATACTGTTACACATACTCAAATTTTAACTATAGGGGTCAGAAATTATGAACAAGAAAGTATCATCTACATGGATTCTTTTGTCACTAGCTATCAGTGCTTTTGCCATTGGATCAACAGAATTTATCAGTGTGGGAATCATGCCTTTACTTACGAAAACTTTTGGCATTTCTCTTGCACAAGGAGGTCTGACTGTTTCCATTTACGCTACAGGAATTATGTTCGGCGCTCCAATTTTAGCTTTACTAACTAATCGTTGGGATCGTAAGAAATTACTGATTGGTATCATGATTAGTTTTATCATTGGTAATACTTTGGCAGCAATCGCACCTAGTTTTGCCATTCTTTTGGTCGGACGTGTTATTGCTGCTTTGTCACATGGGATTTTTATGACGATTGCATCTTTGATTGCAGCCGACGTGGTAGCGCCGAATAAACGTGCTTCAGCGATTGCCGTTATGTTTACTGGATTAACAGTCGCTACTATTACCGGTGTTCCGATTGGGACATTTATTGGAAATACCCTCGGTTGGAGATTATCGTTTTTCTTCTTGGTAGCTTTGGGATTAGTTGGTTTAATCACCAATATTATCCTTGTGCCGAACGAATTACCATTGCCTAAACCTACTAGTGTCAAAGGTATTTGGAAAATTTTAAAGCAACCACAATTACTCTTGATTCTACTAATTACAGCTTTAGGTTATGGAGCAACTTTCCCAGTTTACACTTATCTCACAACCATTTTGAACAAAAATATGAACTGGTCACAAAATGCCATTGTCGTCATCTTGATTTTTTATGGAGTAGCTGTGGCGATTGGTAATACTTTAGGTGGTAAATGGGCCAACAAACGTCCTTTACCTGCCTTACTCAAAATGTTTGTCGGCTTAGGCGTTGCTTTAGTCGTAATGAGATTCTTTATTAATCTTCACTTCTTAGGACTTTTAGCAGTAATGTTGTTAGGACTATTTGCTTTCATGAATGTGCCTGGATTACAACTTTATATCGTCCAATTAGCTGAAAAATACACACCTAATGAGGTTCCTTTGGCTTCAGCCTTAAATATCTCAGCTTTTAACGTCGGAATTACCTTAGGCTCAACGATTGGTGGACAAGCTGTTGCCCACAGTCAATTAGTTAATACTCCTTGGTTAGGTGTGGCTATGCTTGTTGTCGATGTTTTATTGATTGGCATATTGATCAAGATGGAAAATAACGTCAAGGTTGAAGATTTAGACTTAGAAAATTGCTAAGAAACATTGACGGTGGTAAGATAACATTTACTTAACGGAGGATGTTTTTCATGAAACAAGCTGTTTACAATATTGGTGTTGAAAATACTATGAGAATTATCGGTGGCAAGTGGAAACCTATCATCCTCTGTCACTTAAAACATGGTAAAATGCGGACTGGTCAATTGCGCCGTGCCATTCCTAATATCACGCAAAAAATGTTGACGCAACAATTACGAGAACTCGAAGACGACGGCATCGTTGCTCGTAAAGTTTTCAGTCAAGTTCCACCTAAGGTTGAATATTCTTTAACGGACTATGGTCACTCACTCAACAAGATTCTAGAAGAACTTTGTGTTTGGGGTGAGGAGGATATTGACCGTCGTAAAGCTAATGGTGAAAACATCGTTCTTTTAAATCGCGAAGACGTTGAATATGACAAATTACCTTATGCAGACTAAGAAAGTCTGAACTTATTATGAGTTCAGGCTTTTTTTATACAAAAAAACAGACCTCAAATTGAGATCTGTGGCAATTTTTTATAGATTGATTAATCCATAAATTTGAATGTATGTGTTTTTGAAATTCTATCTTCTGAGTAGACAGCCAATGCAACTGCTGCTAGAGCAACTGCTGGAATGGTGTATCGACTTTGCAAAACGAATAGCATCATCAATAAGATTGCGACCACCGCCATTAGTGCTACTTTCATGAATTTTACGTTTCTTGTTGTCATAACATCCACCCCTTAGTGTCTTTTTCTTTTTTCCATAGATGACAATACCATGCTAAAAAAGGTTTTACAACCCTTTTACACCGGCGTTTAGGCGACTATTTACAACTGTCATTTCTTTTCTAATAAACCGAGAGATACTCTTAAAACAAATTAAAGATTTCCTACTACTGGCAGTATGCCTTTAAAAATCGTTCAAATTATTTTGAAATCTTTTCTTAGAATTCTTAAAACTAAACTTAGACAATTATTTTTAAACTTATTTATGCCACGAATGCTGATATGGCGGTCTTTGCGGACAGTTGTTTATTGATTGTGAACAGTATTATTTAATTCATATTTCTAATTTTTCTAATGTATTTTGACTAAGAATGCCGTCGTCCGCAAAAATCCTGTGGCTGGCTGGAACATAGCCGACGCGATTTTGAGCTTTTGCATAAACCAAGTGCGCAAAATCTCAAAACTCGGTCTTATTCTAAGCAACAAGTTGCTAAGAATAATTTGGCTATTGAGCCGCCACAGGATTTTCGCTCCCGACTATAGTCCATTTTCTATTTGAATAGAATTAGACACATACTTTTTGAATAACAGTTCTATTACTTTTCATCAATAAAAAAGAAGATATTACTAAGAACGCAGCAATGTACTGCAATTCTAATAATATCTTCTATTAATTTTCTGAAGTTACTTATATAAAGATAGAAATTACTATCTAGTCGGGAGCGAGGCTCTGAAAAACGCTCAGCCGCCAAATTGTCCTTAGCGATTTATCGCTTAGGACAAGACCAATCTTGGAAACAATCCCCGGTTTTGGGATTGGTTTCAAGTTGTGTCGACATTCTCCAGCGTTTTTCAGGGCCGAACGGACGACGGCATCTTAACACTCCACACTATAAGTAATTATCTATCTAAACATCCCAAGTCCAATCATTAACTTCTGGCAAATCATCACCATACTCACGAATGTACTTGTTGTGTTTATCAACCTTAGCTTCCATTTCGTCAGCAAAGTCACTAGCAGCGTCACCTTGAACAGCAACAGCAGCAACCTCTGCCAAGTGGAAACGATCCATTTGATTAACTACACGCATATCGAATGGAGTTGTAATATCACCATTTTCACGGTAGCCATGAACGTATAGATTGTGATTGTCACGGTCAAAGAAGATTTCCTTAATGATATCTTCAAAACCATGGAATGCGAACAATACTGGTTTATCAACAGTAAAGATTTCGTTGAATTGTTCATCAGTCAAGCCACGAGGATCAACCTTTGGTGATCTCAACTTCAACAAGTCAACAACGTTAACGAATCTAATCTTGAGTTCTGGTTTAGCCTTTCTCAAAATACTGATAGCAGCTAATGATTCAAGGTTTGGTTCAGTACCAGCAGCAGCGATAACGATATCTGGGTCGCCGTTGTCATTTGATGCCCAATCGATTACCTTAAGACCCTTATCAGCTAATTCTTGACCTTCTTCAATTGAATAGAATTGAAGTCTAGGTTGTTTTGAAGTTACCAATAAGTTGATTTTTTCTTGATCATCCAAAATCTTAGGCATAACAGCAAGCAATGAGTTTGTGTCAGCTGGGAAATATTCACGGATGTATTCAGGTTTCTTTTCAGCTAAGTGAGTAATGATACCTGGATCTTGGTGAGTATAACCGTTGTGATCTTGTTGGAAAGCAGTTGATGTAGCAATAACGTTAAGTGATGGATACTTATTTCTCCAACTCAATTCGTTAGCTTTTCTCAACCACTTGAAGTGTTGTGTCAACATTGAATCAACAACTCTCAAGAAAGCTTCGTAACTTGGGAAAATACTGTGACGTCCAGTCAAAGTATAACCTTCGTTAAATCCTTCAGCTTGGTGTTCTGAAAGTTGTGAATCGATGATACGACCAACTGGAGCTTCAAATTGATCATTTGGTTCTTTAACTGGTTCCATCCATTGACGAGGTGAAGCATCAAATGCGCCATAAAGACGGTTTGACATCGTTTCATCAGGTCCAAAGATTCTAAAGTTCTTTTCATTGTTCTTAATGACATCACCGAGGTATTTACCTAGCTCAATCATATCTTGAGCAATTTTAGTACCTGGTTTATCAAATTTCAAAGCGTAATTCTTATAATCTGGAAGTTTCAATGGCTTAGGATCAACCCCACCATTTACAATAGGATTCATAGCCATTCTTGCTTGTCCCTTAGGGATAATAGCAGCAATATCACTATCCAATTTACCATTTTCATCAAATAGTTCATCTGGTTTATAAGACTCTAGCCATTCAACTAATTTATCAGCGTGTTGCATATCATTTTGATCAACAGGAATTGGAATTTGGTGAGCTCTAAATGAGCCTTCAATTGGTTCACCATCCCAAGTCTTAGGACCAGTCCAGCCCTTAGGAGCACGGAAGATAATTACTGGCCACTTAGGCATTTTAGCTTCTGATGCTGGATGCTTTCTAGCTTCGGTTTGAATGGATTTGATTTTTTCAATAGCTTCATCCATAACTTTAGCCATTTCAGGATGCATCTTTTGAGGGTCTGTGCCTTCAACGAACATTGGATCCCAACCCATACCTTCAAAGTACTTAGTCAAATCTTCATCACTCTTACGTGACAAAATTGTAGGGTTAGAGATCTTAAAGCCGTTTAGATTTAAAATTGGTAAAACAGCACCGTCATTAACGGGATTAATGAAAGTATTTGAGAACCATGAAGCAGCCAAAGGACCAGTTTCAGATTCACCATCACCGATAACTACAGCAGCAATTTCGTCAGGGTTATCGAGAATAGCACCGACACCGTGTGATAGAGAATAACCTAATTCTCCACCTTCATGCATTGAACCTGGTGTTTCTGGAGCAGCATGAGAAGCCACACCACCAGGGAATGAAAATTGTTTAAAGAGTTTTTGCATACCCTTAGTATCTTGGGTAATTTCTGGATAGATTTCTGTATAACTACCATCAAGGTAAGAATTAGAAACCATTACTTGCCCACCATGACCGGGGCCTTCAATGTAGAACATCTTCAAACCATATTTGTTAATGACACGATTCAAATGAGCGTAAATAAAGTTTTGTCCAGCGATTGTTCCCCAGTGTCCGATTGGATGAACCTTGACATCACTAGCTTTTAATTCACGTCTTAATAATGGATTATCTTTTAAATATAATTGACCAACAGAAACGTAGTTTGCTGCTCGCCAGTATTTATCGATTAAATTTAAGTATTCTTTTGATGAGTAATCTGTCATTCCAGCACACACTCCTTATGTATTTACAATTGTAATGATAGCGAGAACTACAATAAAAGTCAACCATTTCGGAAATTGGTGCGTTCCAATATTTGTAAACTCTTACTTATTGGCTAAATCAACGAAAGAATCGTATTTGAAATATTTATAATGTAGTTTCATTGTTGAGAATTCAAAAGGAGTTCCATCGTCTAAGAAGAAGATTCCTTCCATCAAGCCAACGGGTTCATTATCAGCTAAATTCAACAACTCTTTACCCTCAGCATCTGAAGGTTCGGCCGAAATATTCAAATAAGTCTTGTTAACTTCTTTGCCTAATTCAGATTCTACATAATTAAAGATAGATTCAGAAGCAATTTGCTCTGACAATTCCGGTGCCAATTTGATAGGAATGTATCCCGTTTCAATCATGAATGGCACATCGTCCAATGAACGCAAACGCTTGAAGGCATATACGAATTCACTAGGTTTTAAAAACAAATTATCCTGTAGATCTTTATCCGGATGAACCACATCAAATTGCAATACTTTTACGCCCGGCTTTTGACCATTGGCATTGAAACTATCAGTGATACCTAGATTTTTACCACTATAGTTAAACGATGAACCTTGCTTCAGATACAAAGGATTAACAAAAGTCCCGGATCCACGTTTCTTAAAGATAATTCCTTGATCAGCCATCAATCCTAAAGCACGTTTGATTGAACTTCGACTAACTTTGTAACTTTCAGCTAAAGATCTTTCGTCAGGTAAACGCATATCTGAAAATTCGCCTGCATCAATTGCCTTTTTTAAAGATGTAATAATTTTTTGATAAACTAAATCAGCCATAACTTTTCCTCATTTCATAAATTGGGTCGCACCAATTATAAACATGGTGATTATTTTTCTTTCTAAGTATATCTTATAACGTATTGAACTTACATACCAAAAAAATATTGGTTCTTGATTTATTTGAGTCAGTTTAATTTGCCGTCTTCCGTTCTGCTTTGTGGATGCTGGAACGTACTGGGGCACAACTTGAAGCTAATTCCAGAACCGGGAATCATCTTCAAGATTGGCCTTTCACTAAGCAATAAATTGCTAAGTGAAATTTCAGTACTGAGCATCCACAAAGCTGCCACTCCCGACTAGATAGCATTCTTTATTTTTATATTCCAAGTAATTGGGAAACAGAAAATAAAACCACTATCCAGTCCGGAATAGCAAAGTAAATTGGCTCAAATGTGAAATTATTCTTAGCAATTTATTGCTTAGAATAAGGCCGAGCTTGAAGACTTTGCCCGGTTCTGGTCTTAGCAAAGGCTCCAAGTCGTGCCCACATTGTTCCAGCCAAATTTGCTTTGCTATGGAGGACGACAGTCTACTACTAACTTAAAGTAATCACTTGCATTATCATCATCTCAAGATATAACCTTTGTGTATGTGAGGTATATATTATGGGAATAAAAATTGGAATCATTTTAGGAACAACGCGCCACAATTCGCTTGGCGATAAGATTTTTAAATATTTACAAAATACAGTGCAGAGTAATGCTGATGTTGAATACAATTGGATAAAACTTAGTGACTACCCTTTGCCACTTTACGATCACGAAGAAACTCCTTTGGAAAATCACATTCATGATTTAAATAGTGTCGAAAACAGTTGGCTGGAACAATTGAGTCAACAAGATGGATATTTGATTTTGACACCGGAATACGACCGCGCCATTACTGGAGCTTTGAAAAATGCCTTCGATTTAGTGGGACCAGAAGTTAATCGCAAACCTGTTTTGACAATTGCTTATTCACACTTCAGCGACGGTGGTATCTTGGCCGCTCAGTCAATCGTGCCAATACTTCAAATGCTGAAAATGATTGTTTTGCCAACGCCAGTCTTATTGTGGAATGCTGATGACAATTTCACTGAAGATGGAACTTTATTAGACGTTAAAAACAGCGACCACTTTGCTAAACGATTGAATGAGGCTGTAAATGAAATTAATTTCTACACTTCAGTTTTGAAGAATAATCCTTTTACAGAATAAAAAAACATCTATAAACGCAATCCACAACGGATTTTGCTTATAGATGTTTTTTTAGTTCAATGCTTCAAATTCTTGATCAAGAGCTACTTCGAACTCTTTTGGTTCTTTTTGATTCTTAATCAAATCGTCAGTCATCTTAGTAGCATAAACTTTACGATTGCCATAAGGAACGAAATACATAATCTTATTAGTCAAATCCAAAACTGTTTGGTATTGAGTATAACTGGATTCACCATTGTTCTTGATGTTAACGCCACGAGGAATTGTTACACTATCAAGCATATGCAAAATCGTATTAACAGCTTGCTTATTATCTTTAGGTGTTTCAGAAGCATTGCGAATAAAAGCAGTTCTTACAAAACGGTCAACGGCAGTATAACCACCAGGTAGTCTGAAAGTACCATTTTGACCTAAAGGAATAACCTCTTCATCACCGAATTTTTTAGCACCAAAGTTAGTTGTTTGAGCGCCTAAATAATTAGCCAAATTAGTCTTGTGCCAATTGTAATCAGGAGTGTTAGTCATTACACCAACTTTATCCTCTTGAAGTACTAAACCGTTACCCTCTGGTTCAAGAATGTAAGTTGCGCCAGTTGCATCACTGAAAATGAAGTGCAATGGTTGATTTTGACCCATTACTCCGGCATTTGATTCAATCAAGTGAACTTGTTTGATATTTTCTTTCAAATCTTCGATTGATTTATTGTTACCTAAAGCCCAAAGGATAAATTCCTCAGCAACTAAATTAATTGCTCCGTCAGTTGGTTCTGTATCATATTTGGCAGCATTAGCAAAATACAATTCTGCAGCTGATAAACCGTATTCGTTAAAACCATCAGCTACCATGTAATTATTACCGTATTTAGCACCAGTTCCCATAATGGCGTAGTCGGTTGTATAAGTTTTCTTATCATAAGAAGAAATCCATTTATATTCTTGAGGTAAAAATGTTGGTCTGCCATTCAATTCAAAAGCAAAATCCATTGTTCTAGCTAAAAATTTTGAGCCATCTAAAGCCCCTAAGCTAAGACTTGTACACATATATCTGTACTTCCTTTCGGGAATTATCAAAATTCATTATTAAATTAATTATTCTCTTAATTAAAGACATTATCAAGAATTTTATTTTGCGGTTTTTAAATACAACTCTTTTAGCAAGGATATGATAAAGTATGTGTGTATAAACAAATATTCCGGAGGTAGGTTCATGACAGTCGATATTAAAAAAGCTCAAGATGTGTATAAAGATGCCGGTGAAAGTGTTATTTTTACAACCTTGATGCTTAATCACAAAGATTTGAAAGCCGAAAAGGATGCCATTGCAGAATTTTCTGATATGTCCAATTCAATTATTAATAGTATGAGAATTCGTGACCCAGAAGCTCAAGCTCACATTGCTTGGGGATTTGGATCAGATGCTTGGGACTATCTTTTCCCAAACGCTCCAAAGCCAAAAGAATTAGAGAATTTTAAAGAAATCAAAGGTCCTAAATACACTGCTGTTTCAACACCTGGTGATATTTTTATCCACGTTCGTTCTAAAAAAATGGCAGTTTGCTACGAATTAATGGATCAATTTATGGGTATTTTACGTCCTATCACTTCAGTAGAAGACGAAACTCATGGTTTTAGATACATCGAAGGCCGGGCAATTATCGGTTTTATTGATGGAACAGAAAACCCTGCTGGTGTTGAATCAATGGATTACACCTTAATCGATGATGATCCTGAATTTAACAACGGTTCATATGCTTTTGCCCAAAAATATATTCACAATATGGAAGCTTGGAAGAGTCTCAAAACTGAAGACCAAGAAAAAGCTATCGGACGTCACAAATTCTCTGATCGTGAATTAGCTGATGATGAAAAATTACCTAATGCTCATAATGTAGCTTCTAAGGATGAAGAAGGCGGAGTCGAACATAAAATTGTCAGAATGAATGTGCCTTTCTCTGATCCTGCCAAAGACATCACCGGAACTTATTTCATTGGTTATTCAAAAGACTTTGCGGTAACTAATCGGATGTTAACGAATATGTTTACTAAGAGTGATCGTTTGCTTGATTTCAGTACCCCAATCACTGGTAATTTATTCTTCATCCCTTCAAAGACAACTCTAGAAAAGATTGCTGACGGAGAATACTAATAAATAATTAGATAAAAAAATGGGAGAAGTTGGTCATATAGACTAACCTCTCCCATTTTTGCGGTTTTATTATTTGGTTTTAGAACTAAATCGCCATAAGTTCCTTACAAATAGTAATGCTAAAAAAAGCATCAATAATCCTGAAAAAGCTAAGGAAATTCTTCCAAAGAAGAATCCAGGATCAACGGTCATCTCAATCACACTAACGATCATTGAGACAAGGACCAAAAGAGATGTACGTTTCAAAATCATAGAAATCCCCCCTATTTGATAGGTCGATTATAACAATTTCCATTTTATTTGGCATTAATTATTTTGGAAAGATAACGAAAATTGCAGCAAAGAAAATTGCCACACCAATCGCCAAGGTAAGGTAATATACCGGTTCTTTTTTGCTTTGAAAGATATTGTCATTATGGCAATTCCAATGATAAACATTAAAATCGATAAAATTATTTGCATTTATTCCTCTCCCTCATATTAATATTTAATATAGTTAGGTTATAATACATAATGCTTTTTATATAAAAATATTTTCAAAAATCTAACAATCTGAAACTAATTTGGTATTTTTTATATAATTATCTTTTTTAACAGTACTTTTATCTTTATACTAGATAAGGTACTTCTTTTTTGTAGGGGAAACGTAAATGGCCGTATTAAAACGTGTATTTTCAGATAGAGTGTTGTGGATAGCCGGGGCAGCAGCTATTTTAACATCTATCTTCATCAGTCCACCACAAATGATGGACATCAATTGGAAGACACTTGCATCACTACTATCTATGATGATTATAATCCAAATCTATGATTATTTGGATTTTCTAAAATATTACGCGGCGTATATGACACACAAAGCCAAAACGACGCGACAGATGATATTTATGTTAGCTTCTCTAGCATTTTTCGGAGCTATGTTCTTAACAAACGATGTTACAATTTTAACTTTGGTTCCTTTATTTTACCAGTTATCTAAGCATATAAAAGTTAATCCAATTTTTCCAGTCATTATTATTGCGATGGCTGCCAATTTGGGAAGTATGTTTACACCATTTGGTAATACTCACAATTTATTCTTGTTGACACATTTTAATTTGGGTATCAAACAATTCTTTATTATGTCGGCTCCAATAACAATTATTACTTTTATAGCAATTTTTCTAACAACTCGTTTTTTTCCAAAAGATCCAATTGAGTTAACAGAATTGCCTGCTGTTGAATTAAACATTCCAAGTTTATCTTTAACAGTTGCAGTAACAATAGTAATATTTTTGGGAATCTTTTCCGTTATCCCAATGTGGGGATCATTGATTGCGGCTTTACTATTAGTAATTTTCATCAATCCGCATATTCTAGCATCCGTTGATTATTCAATTGTATTAATTTTCATGTGTTTCTTTATTGCCGTTGGTAATATTAACCGTGAGCCAGCAATTGTTAACAATCTACATCAATTTTTGCAAACAAGAACTAGTACATACTTAACATCGATTATAACTAGTCAATTTATTAGTAATGTTCCAACTACTATTTTGGTTTCTAAATTCTCCAAATATGTTCATGCTATTTTCTTAGGTACGAATATTGGTGGTTTAGGAACTGTCGTTGGTTCACTAGCTAACTTATTGGCCTTTAAACAATATAGGTTTTTCTTCAAGAAAAATCCTGGTAAATATCTCATGTACTTCACGATCATTAATTTCGCTATGTTGTTGATTATTGGTACAATCGGTTACTTCCTAATCGATTTTGGTTTACCAGCTAAATAAAAATAACCTTTTGACTGTTTTTTTACGACAATCAAAAGGTTATTTTTTTATGAGTTAACAGGATTCTTTTTTCTTAAATTAAAGTTCTTCCATTTTCTCACTTGTCTACTGTAATTGTTGAATGGTGAAACGGCGTTGATTCTAATCCACTTTGCAACTGGCCACATTGCTTTAGTAGTAGCCCATTTACGTTCTCCTGGTTTGAAAAGTTCGTCATGAGACATGTTCTCGATCCATGAAACTAATTCATCGACCACGCTACTCAATTCCTCTTCCTCATTTTCCAAACCGTTTGAACCGTATTTGATATTAAAATCATGGTATAACTGACGCATTTGATCCCACTTATATCCAGGAGTTGGTGTCGTGATATTTTCACCACTGGCTTCAGCCTTCTCCCAAGATAAAATCATGTTGATCCAGCCAAGTTGATAAGAGAGCATTTCACGTGGAGTTTTATCCACTTGCTCAATTCTTTCATCGGCCACATCGTCACTTATACCCTCGTATTCATCAATGAACTTGTGATAACTCTCTCTAATCTGGTCTATCAATTCTTGTGAATTTTTATATACCTGCATGCCTTCGCTACCTTTCATTGATTTTTGATTCCCAATCAGGGAACTCCCAATTTCTATTATAGACTGAATTTTGTCACTTTGGGTAAAAAAAGCTCATGATATAGTAGATTTTTAGTGAGAAAGCGTTTTATTTGTGTTATATTAATAAGTTATGCAAAAAATTTCTATAAGAAATATGCCGTCGTCCGCAAAAATCCTGTGGCTGGCTGGAACATAGCCGACGCGATTTTGAGCTTTTGCATAAATCAAGTGCGCAAAATCTCAAAACTCGGTCTTATTCTAAGCAACAAGTTGCTAAGAATAATTTGGCTATTGAGCCGCCACAGGATTTTTGCTACCGACTAGAGTCCAATTTCTATTTAGATAGAGTTGGACACATACTTTCTGAATAACATTTCTATTACTTTTCATCAATAAAAAAGAAGATATTACTAAGAATGCAGCAATATACTGCAATTCTAATAATATCTTCTATTAATTTTCTGAAGCAACTTGTATAAAGATAGAAACCACTATCTAGTCGGGAGAGAGGTCCTGAAAAATGCTCAGCCGCCAAATTGTCCTTAGCGATTCATCGCTTAGGACAAGACCAATCTTGGAAACAATCCCCGATTTTGGGATTGGTTTCAAGTTGTGTCGACATTCTCCAGCGTTTTTCAGGACCGAACGGACGACGACAGCTTAACACCAATTAAAATATTAAAGATTTGGATCCATCTTAAAAGTCAACTTACTCAATTCAGTTCCTTTAGTAATCAAATCAGCAATATGTTCCTTTGTAGTTTCATTAAAGTGCTCAGCTATCAAGTGATTTTGTTCCGTTAAGAAATTAGTCAACTCTTCGCCTGATTTAGAAGCAGCGGTTGCTTCAACTTCGGAGATTTTTCTTCTAGCCCATTGTGCTAATTTCTTTTGATAGTCCAGATTAGGCTCTACAAACTCTGTATAATGACTTTCTACTATCATGGCCAATGTTTCATACATCCAGTAAGCGCTCTTCATATCTAATTTCTCGGGCACGTAGCTGTAAGTTTCATCAATATCATTAGCATTAGTGAAGAATGGTACGTATGGACTGAAACTTGGAATTCCCAAAGCTTTCCATTCGATACCGCCGACATTAGTTTTTGATGTTTTTGGCAATTGTAGAATATGAGAATTTGCTGTTCTAGATAAAGAAATGGCACGATACTTTTTACTATTTTTGCCCGTACTCATTGGATCGAATTCAGTTTCATCATAATGCGATGCCAAAACTGCTTGAATATCTTCAACCGAAATCTTCTTTTCTGGTTTTCTCAAAAATGGCAAATTTGAAGATTCTGGATCTTGTTCAATCGATGGATTGAGCATTTTTTGCCCGTACCAAACTCGCGGCGTGTTGTAATGACGATCTTGTTTCGTATCAGTTCCAAAGATATGTCTAAAATTAAAGCCTTCAAAATCAGGATTCAAATTATTATCAGCTACGAACTCTTGAATTCCTTTAGACCACATGAAATTATCAGGATCATTAAAGTCGATTTCTTCAATTCCAATTTGATTAGCGGCTACGGCATAACTATCGTCAGGGATCCTAATCGCTACCCAATGATGACCGGTTGCTAATTCAACATACCAAATTTCATTTTGATCAAAGAATTGCACGCCGTTACCTTCAGCTGAGCCATATTTTTCAATTAAATTACCTAAATACTCGACTCCTTGGCGAGCGGAATCAATGTATGGCAAAACTAGTGTCGTCATTGAATCTTCAGCCACTCCCTCAGGAATCAAAGGATCATAAGCTAAAACCAATTCATTAGCAAAAACACTCTCGGTGGCACTCATCCCAACGTTTTTCTCGTTGATACCATCTTCTTCATACCAGCCTTCATCTTGATTAGCATCAGGTGAACTCGTATAACGATAAGCTTTTTCAGGCAATTCAACAGTCAATTTATTGTATGGAGAAACGTAAGTCTCATGGCGATTTTCAACTGCTGGTTGAACGAAAAATCTCTTAGGCCAATTAGCAACGTAATTATCTTCATTTCTAGCTATAAAATTAGAGCCGTCTTGAGCTGCTTTTTTACCGACCATAATTGAGGTACAGGCCGCATGTTTATGTTGTTTCATTTTTAATCCACCCTTCAATTAATCACCAAATATTTCCTTTTTCAACTTCAAGGCAGTTGGTGTAGTAGCTAAGCCACCTTCAGCTGTCTCCTTGAAGATAGATGGCATTTGTTGACCAACTTTGTGCATCGCTTCAACGACCTCGTCAACTGGAATAACACTCTTAATGCCGGCTAGAGCCATATCTGCAGAAATCATCGCTTGTGAAGAACCGAGGGCATTTCTTTTAACACAAGGGACTTCAACTAGCCCAGCTACAGGATCACAGACTAATCCCATCATATTTTGCAAAGTAATTGAAATTGCTTCGGCTGCTTGTTGAGCACTACCACCTTTAGCACAAACTAAGGCTGCTGAAGCCATCGCTGCGGCTGATCCAACTTCTGCCTGGCAACCACCTTCAGCTCCAGCAATCGATGAATTATTAGCAATTACTAAACCAAAAGCTCCGGCAGTAAACAAGAAGTCGACTTGTTGATCTCTAGTCATTTTCAATCTGTCTCTAACAGCAACTAAAACTCCGGCTAAAACTCCGGCACTTCCGGCTGTTGGTGTGGCACAGATCAGACCCATTTTGGCATTGACCTCATTGACAGCAACCGCATTTCTGACTGCTTCCAAAATCGGTTCGCCACTTAAAAAGTCGCCTTTTTCGATATACTCGTTCATCAATTTAGCATCCCCACCAGTCAAACCAGTAACGGATTTAACTCCAGCGACGCCTTCTTGAATCGATTGTTCCATAACTTCCAAATTACGTTCCATTTGTGAACGGATGAATTCCTTGCTTCGGTTAGTATTCTCCATTTCGGTTTGAACCATCAAGTCAGCAACGGAATCGTATTTAGCACTTTTTTCAACTAGTTCTTTAATTGTATAAAACATCTTTTTATCCCCTATTCAAAATACGTTGCATTATCGACATGTGGCAATGACTTCAATTTATCCAAAATCTCTTCTCGGTCGCGACGTTCATCTACCTCAATAATCATGATGGCTTTTTCGCCTTTAGAAGCTCGAGTAACGGTCATCGTTCCAATATTAATATCGAAATTGGAAAAGACATTAGTAACTTTAGCAATCATACCAGCTACATCTTGATGAACTGTAATATAAGTTGGAGTTCCTAAGCTCAAAGACATCTTAAATCCGTTGATCTCTGAAATTTGAATATTTCCACCACCAATAGATACGCCAGTAACTGATAATTCGTGGTCTCCCTTAACGAGGGTAATTTTGGCAGTATTAGGATGAGCAACTTTGTCACTCTTAGGCACAAAGGCTACCTTGATTCCCGATTCATAGGCGATTTTCAAAGAATCGGACAAGCGTCTATCATCTGGTTCCATTCCTAACAAACCACCAACAATAGCTACATCGGTTCCGTGACCGCGGTAAGTTTTGGCAAAGGATTCATATAAGTCGATCGTAATCTTATCTGGCTTTTCACCGAAGATATCATGGACCACTTTTCCAATTCGAGCGGCACCAGCAGTATGAGAACTACTTGGCCCTACCATTACTGGTCCGATAATATCAAAAACACTTTTAAAACGTACGTCTTTCATGATGATTTACCCCTATTTTTCGTTAATTAAAGTTTACAATTATTGGTTGGTAAATTCATTAATATTTTTATCTATTTAGCAAAATAACGGCAAACACCCCCGAATCTTAGGGAGTATTTGCCGTTATTCTTGACTTTTTTAAAGATTTGGATCCATCTTAAATGTTAATTTGCTTAGCTCTGTACCTTTAGTAATTAAGTCAGCAATATGAGCCTTTGTTTCGTCATTGTAGTGTTTGACAATTTCGTGATTTTGTTCTGTTAAGTAATCTGTCAAAGCATCACCTGACATTGTAACGGCCTTCTTGTCTACTTCGGCAATTTTTCTTCTAGCCCATTCTGATAATTTCTTTTGATAATCGAGGTTGGGTTCAGTAAATTCGCTGTAGTGACTTTCAACGACCATAGCCAATGTTTCATACATCCAGTAAGCACTCTTCATATCGAGTTTTTCTGGTGTGTAGCTATACGATTCGTCAATATCATTAGCATTAGTAAAGAATGGAACTTGTGGACAGAAACTAGGTACACCGAATCCAGTCCATTCAACACCAGCTGCACCATTCTTGTCTGAATCTCTCATTTGAAGAATGTGGGAATTAGCTGTACGTGACAATGAAATAGCACGGTATGTTCTTCTCTCATGTTCAGTACCATTCCCTAGTGGGTCGTATTTTGTTTCATTGTAATGTGATTTCAAGATGTATTGAATGTCTTCTACAGCAATCTTCTTTTCAGCTTTTCTAATGAAAGGAAGTTCTGGTGATTCGGGATCTTGTGTATCATCAGATGGATTCAAATAGCGTTGTGCAAACCATACACGTGGTGTGTTGTAGTGATGATCTTGTTCCGTATTTGTACCAAAGATGTGTCTGAAGTCCCAACGGTCAAAATCTGGGTTTAGTCCGTGTTCTTCAACGAATTCTTGAATACCGTCAGCCCACATATAGTTGTCTGGATCATTGAAGTCGATGTCTTGAATAGCAACTTGATTAGCGGCTACAGCATAACAGTCATCAGGAATTCTCACAGCTACCCATTGATGTCCAGTAACAACTTCCATATACCAAACTTCGTCTTTATCAATAAATTGCAATCCATTACCTTCAGCTGAACCATATTTAGCAACTAATTTACCTAAATATTTAACGCCATCACGAGCTGAGTCAATGTATGGCAAAACTAAGGTTGCTAGTGAATCTTCAGCCAAACCATTTTTAACGTATGGATCAAAAGCTAAAACTTTTTCGTTAGCATAAACACTTTCAGTTGCACTAAGGCCAACATTTTTTTCGTTAAAGCCATCTTCTTCATTAGGACCAGTACTTTGGTCAGCATCTAGTGTTGAAGTATAACGATAACCACTTTCTGGATATGGCATTGTCATTTTGTTATATGGTGAAACATAAGTTTCGTGACGGCCTGAAACCGCTGGTTGGACGATAATCCGCTTTCTATAAATAGCATTAAGACGGTCTTCATTTCTGGAAATATATGTGGCTCCATCCATTGAAGCTTTCTTACCTACCATCATTGATGTACATGCTGATGATTCAATACGATCTAGCTCTGTCATTTTTAAGTCCCCCAATATAAATTTTTTCATTCTTATATTATTATGATACTCGTTCTATTAAATGATCGACACTCTCAATTTGGTTTAGGAATAAAACCAACCTAGTATAGCGATACTTATCGGCATCTGGAAATTTTTGTGCCAATTCTTTGCCAATTTCGTAGGCATTGCGATGGCCGTTGATTTTCGTAAATACGAAGCTTCCGTACTCATCCATTTCTAAATAGGTTTTTTCAGGAATGTGCATGTGCAACTTACGACAGAAGTTTTGAATTGGATGATTCTGCTCACGCACAATTGTGATAATGCCAGCTTTTCTTTTAAAAGTAACAGCTGGATTTTTTTGAAAGACCATCGTCTTTAAATCATCTTCAGTTAATTCTTGACGTTTTGCCATCGTGCTGCCTCCTCGATTTATTTATTCACTTTTTTAATATTTGTTAAAGGTAGAATCATTAAAATTACTAGAACTACCAAGAGAATCAATCCCATATTATTGCTACCAACAAATCCTGTTGGTGTCTTGTCACCTAAAACATTTGTTACATGCAAGATAATACCAATCAAGCCAATAATTGAACCACCGGCAATTAAACCAGATGATAGACTGACACCACTTTGAACACGTTTGTCTCTGAGCTCTTTTTCAGCCGTAATTTTTTCAATTAATAGCTTAATTAAAGCACCGACCAAAATGATTGAAGTTGTGGAAATTGGTAGATAGAATCCTAAAGCAACAGTCATAATGGATAAACCTAACATCCAACATACGATAGCCATAACAACACCGATGATAATCATGATCCAAGGAAGATTTCCAGACATGATACCGGTTGTCAATGTAGCAATCAAGTTAGCTTGTGGCATGCCAAATGGTGGGTTAGATCCTGTAATTTTTAATTGTGGCTCCAAGATTACTGTTGTACCAACAACAACGATAACACCAATCATAGCGGCAATCATGAAGTACCTCATCATTTCATTCTTGTTACCGCCAATAACATAGTTAACCTTTTGTGTTTGCATATAAGCACCACCAACTGAGATGGCTGTAACAATGAATACACCGAACAGCAAGAGAATTTGGTTGTTTGCATTGCTAGTCCAACCGAAGATTACAAATACCAGAGTCATAATAACTAATGAAGCAATTGTCATACCTGATACAGGGGCATTTGAACAGCCAATAGTACCAGCCAAACGAGCAGAAACAATGACAAATAGTAATGCCAAAATAAGTGAAAGGATTCCACCAACGATTGCCATCGCAATGTTACCAGCAATGAAGAATCCAACTACAAAAATAGCAATAACAGCAATCAATAATGACCAAATACCTAGCATGTTCCTATCATCTGAAGAACTATTTCTAGCATTTAAAGTCTTCTTAATTGAAGTAACGATAACTGGAATCAACTTAACGGCACCAACGATACCACCACAGAGCATCATTCCGGCACCGATATATTTAGAATATGAACCAGCAACTTGATCAACATTCATTTGGTTAACTGCCAAACCAATATCATTCCAGTCCTTAGCATGATTCCCAGCTAATTGAGTAAAATTAGCAATCAATGGTGTAATTGCGAAGTTAGACAAAATAGATCCGGCAAACATCGTTAA
This sequence comes from Companilactobacillus pabuli, assembly GCF_014058425.1. NCBI lineage: Bacteria > Bacillati > Bacillota > Bacilli > Lactobacillales > Lactobacillaceae > Companilactobacillus > Companilactobacillus pabuli. Next base: position 49,717 of record NZ_CP049366.1, on the reverse strand, counting down.
AGCAACGTCTAGTCCAACAACGAAACCAATTCCAGCTAATATTGGATTTACTTCAGTAGACATCTTCCAACGATAGAAAGAATTACCAATATAAGTAATTGTACTGTTGACCCAGCCAAATACTTGCGTTGTCAACATTGTTAAAATTCCACCGATACCAAAACCAATACCCATGAATTTTAATGAATCACCACCAGCTTCAGAGGCTACCAAAGCTTCTGAAATCGCCATGGATTCGGGATAAACTAGTTTACCGTGTTCTTCAACTACCAAATAATTTTGAACTAGTGAAGCCGTACCAATAGCGAATAATACCGCCAAAGCACCAACTAAAACACCAGCGATGAAGTTAACACGTCCACCAATAACGATAATGGCAGGCAAAACATAGATCATACCACTAGCAATAGATTCACCACCACTAGACATACCTTGCATCAAATTCTTTCCTAAAATTCCTTTCTTTTTAGCAAAGGCTGATACAAGCCCAGAACCAATAATAGATCCTGGAATACCGGCAGCAACTGTCAATCCAGCTTTCATGCCTGAATAAGCTGTTGAAGCGGCGAAAATCACTGCCAAAATTGCACCCATAATCATAACGATGGTATTACCACCATGATTATCTTTATCAGTCACATACGGAACGTATTTTTCACCAGAAACACCCCCATAAGCTGACTGCGATAGGCTCTTTTTCATTTCAATACACCCCCTAACCTACGGAATGATTAGTTGTTACCAAAAAGTGATCGATGTTTTTAGAAACTTGTTCCAAATCAACATTGCCACCAGAAACTAAAGCAACGACCTTTTTATGATTTAACCATTTTGAATCGATTTTTTTTGCTTCCAAAGCTGCTGTCGGTAAAGCCCCCGCTCCTTCAGCAACTGTCTTAGTTCTTTGTAATAAGTCTTTCATAGCCTTAGCAATTTCTTCTTCATTAACTAAAACCATTTCATCAACTAAGTTCTTAGTAATTGGGAAAGTTATGTCTCCAGGTGTAGCAACAGCTGTTCCATCAGCCAAAGTCTTGCCTTTACTATAGGTTGTTAATTTATTAGCTTCATAAGATGCTGTCATCCCATGAACATTTTCTGATTGAACTCCAACAATGTGAATATTAGGATTAAATGACTTCAAAGCAGTTGCAATTCCAGAAATCAATCCGCCACCACCGACAGGAACGATAACTGTATCGACATCCCACATTTGATCAAGAATTTCTAACCCAATTGAACCTTGACCAGCAATGACATCAACATCGTTATATGGATCAACGATTGTATAGCCTTTTCTTTCGGCTTCTTCTTCCATAAATTGGTGTGCCTCATCAAAATTATCACCATGTAGAATGACCTTTGCACCATATCCAGCAGTTGCTTCCTGCTTAGCAATTGGAGCACCATGTGGCATGATAACAACTGAGTCTATTCCCAAAAGGTGCGATGTTAAAGCTACTCCCTGAGCATGATTACCGGCCGAAGCTGTGATGACACCACGTGCTTTTTCAGCATCACTCAAATGATTGATTTTATTAAAAGCACCTCTAAATTTGAATGATCCAGTTAATTGCATGTTTTCTAGCTTCAAGTAAACCTCCCCATGAGCTATATTACGGCTTAAAAACATTGATTGAATCAGTGGTGTGACTCGACCCACTTCGTGAATAGAGTGAGCTGCTTCCTCAATATCTCTCATACAAACAGGATTTTGAAAATCTTTTGATTGTTTAATATCTTCTGCAGTCATCAACTCGTTCACCCCCTATTATTAAATTGCATCAATTTCTGTAAAATCATAATTCAATGAATCGGCCAAACCTTTATTAGTTACTTTTCCTTGATAAATATTAATTCCAGACATCAAAGCCTCATCATCTTTAATAGCTTGATCCAAACCTTTCTCAACTATCTCCAGTAAGTAAGAAATATTCCCACTAGCTAATGCCAATGTTGCAGTTCTTGGTACAGCCCCTGGCTGATTTGGAACAGCGTAATGAATAATCCCATCTTTCACAAATACTGGATCTTCAATCGTAGTTGGATGGTCAATTGTTTCTACCGTCCCCCCTTGGTCAATTGCAACATCAACAATTACACTTCCAGGTTTCATTGATTTAACCATTTTTTCAGTAACTAATTTTGGTGGTCTAGCTCCTGGAATCAAAACTGTTGAGATGAACAAATCGGCGTTTTTAATATATTTGGCAATGTTTTCTGTATTTGAAATAATTCCTTGATAATCTTGTCCTGCAAAGTGTTTCTCTAACCAATCCAAGCGTTCTTGCTTTACTTCGAGAATACTTACGTGACATCCCATATTCAAAGCAAGCGTAGCAGCATTTACAGCAGCATTACCACCACCTAGAATCACAACATTACCAGCTTTGACTTCAGGAGTTCCACAAAGCAAGATGCCTTCTCCTTCGTGTTGTGCTTCCAAATAATAAGTTCCCATAATTACTGAACGACGACCAGCAATGGCACTCATTGGTGCTAACAATTGCAACTTGTTATCCTTAATAATCGTTTCTCCACCGATGGCAGTTGTCTTAGACTTAATCATTGCTTTAACTGTTTCTGGAGAAGATGCCAAGTGTTGAAATCCCCAAACAATTTGATTTGGCTTGAAATATTGATATTCTTCTGCATCCGGTTCTTTAACTTTAACCACCAGATCTGCATCCCAAGTCTTTGCATGACTAACAATTTGTCCGCCAGCCTTTTGGTAATCTTCATTGCTAAAACCAGAACCTATACCTGCGTTTTCTTCAACTAAAACTTCAGCTCCAACATTTACTAATTTTTGAACATTTTCTGGTGTAACGCCCACACGTCCTTCGCCAGGTTTTTGTTCTTTAACAACGCCAACGATCATTATTAATTTTCCTCCTTTATCCTTAATTTCATTTTCATGTTACCGCCTTCATTTACGAAAAACAATCATTTTTGTGATAAAAATCACAGTTTTGTTTTCCTGAGATTGTGAAGTGTTTATGTTTCTTAAACAGTTGTTTCGCCTTTATATCACGGTTTATAAAGGCTACACTTGTAAAACGTTTATTTTTAAATATTTGAAATTCTTATAAATTATAAATATAAGCATATTTTTCACATTTCATTTTCATAAAATGTTTATTTTTATTTTCATATTAGATTTTTTTATTTTAAAACCTTAATTTAATCCACAATTTATAATTGGAATTAAAAACTAATTAATTTTTGCTCATAATTTACTAATATTGAATTGTATATTATGAGAAAACACCTGTTTAACTTAGCAAATAATATGCCAATTAAAAAATATTTCACAAAAGGACCTAGATTTTTTACCATAAAAAAAGTGCATCTATTTAGAAATAGTGATCAACTATTTCTAAATGGATGCATTTCTAATATTAACTATAAGGTTAAAATGAATCTAAGCATATTGTGTTTTTTCTGTTTCTAAATTCAAATCATTCAGATTCTCACCATTAGACTCAATAACTTGTTTAAGCCACCAATAACTCTTCTTGGGAATTCGTTCCATATCTTTCAAGTCATGGTTAGTCCGATTAACATAGACCGTTCCATAACGTTTATCCATATTGCCACTAGAACTAGGAATATCAATCAAACCCCATCCTAAATAGCCAAGAACTTCGACACCGTCTTCAAAGATGGCATCTTTCATTGCTTGAATGTGATTGCGCATATAATTGATTCGTCCATCGTCTTGTATTTCTTGACCTTTGTATTCCTCGCGCATACCTAGACCGTTTTCAATTGGAAACATTGGTACACTGTATTCGTTATAAACTTTTGCCAAAATATCTCTAAATCCCGCCGGATCAATTTGCCAGCCATATTCTGATGTTTCTAAGTACGGATTCTTCTTACTACCATAATCTAAATACAAATTAGGTACTGTATTAAGCGGTACTCTCGTTGAATCGATTGTCTCACTACGATAATAACTGAAAGCAATAAAATCTGAACTTACTTGAATCAAAGCCTCATCATCATTCAATTGATAATCCATTTCAATCTTATGATTTTTGACATACGTCATTACTTCATGAGAATAACGTCCATAAATAAAGACATCAAGTAAATCACGATTTAAAAATTCATCAATTTTTCGTGCATATAATACATCTTGAGGATTAGGTGTAGCTGGATAAACTTCACTGTAAGCTAGCATTCCACCAATTTGGCAATCAGTATGTTCATGAATAAAATTAGCTACGCCAGCGTGGGCTAACATTACATGGTGACTGATCTGATATAATTCATCAATTGTCTTATCGCCCTTTAAATAACCAGAAATATTAAAGGCCTCACTCGTGTGATAAAGATTCTGTTCATTAAAAGTAATCCAATATTTAACTCGATCTCCAAATCTCTTTACCATTTCAATGCCATATCTGACAAATGCCTTAACTACTGGACGTGATAAAAAGCCATTATATTTTTGAGCTAAAGATAGTGGCATGTCAAAATGATACAAACAAATCATTGGTGTAATATTGCGTTTCAAAAGTGCGTCGATCATCTTGTTATAAAATTCGATTCCTTTTTCATTGAAGTTGCCATCTCCTTCAGGGTCAACTCTACTCCAAGAAATTTGAAATCTATAAAAATTCATGCCTTGGCTAGCCATTAAATTGAAATCTTCTTCAAAGCGATGATACTCGTCAATACCATCTTTCCAATCAGAAGTACCATCAGTAGCTGGTCTGACATCATAAACTGATTTGCCTTTACCATCTAAATTCCATGCACCTTCTGTTTGCATACTAGACGTAGAATTTCCCCAGAAAAAATTCTTTGGTAACTTGTTAGTCATAATCATTCCGCCTCTCTGATTGAATACGCTTTCATCATATCACAAAAAGTGTTAATGTAAATAACAAATAGGTAATAAGTATATACTTTTATATTCAAAAGAAATTTATTCTTTTTCATGATAAACTTAACCATGAACAATTAGGGAGATAATGTTATGGCTTACAAATACAAAGAAGTTGCTAATTCTTTACGCAAAGCAATTCAGGCAGGCAAATATGAACCTGGAGAAAATTTACCAGATCAAAATCAAATTGCTAAAAATTTTAATACCACTCGCATCACCGTCCACAAGGCACTCCAATTATTGATGGTTGAAGGAATGATTTATTCAAAACGTGGTGCAGGAACTTTTGTTAGAAAAGATTACGTTGCGGATGACCACAGTAAGTTTGGAAAGGTCTCTCCAATTGATAAACCCTTTGGAGCTACCAAAACCAATGCTGGAAAATCCGTAACTAGTAAAGTTTTGGAATTATCTGCTCGTATTCCCACTGAAGACGAGGCTGATAAATTACTTATCAAACCAACTGAACCAGTATACGTAATTAGACGGGTGCGTTACGTCAATGGGGTGGTTTTCGCTTATGAAAATACAATTATGCCGACTGCCATCACCACTTTGACTGAAGATATCCTCAAAAAATCAATCTACGGTCACATGCAAAAAGAAGGCCTGACAATCGAAGGAACTCACCGAATCATTTCCGCTGACAAAGCTAGCCAAATTGATGTTGAAACTGGTATTGCAGAAAAACTCGGGGAACCAGTTTTGGTCATCAATCAGCTAAGTTACCTTGAAGATGGCCAACCTTTTGAAATATCTGAGTCCCGTTTCCCTTATAAGACTAGTCAATTAACTGCTGATATAACTTTATGATTCCACACAAAAAGCGCACATAAAAGTGCGCTTTTTTAATACGTATTATTAGTATAGAAAGTCTTGTCTAATCCAAAAGTATTGTAATCTGTATCATCTTCATTTTCGAAGAAGGTTTTATTTTTAGCATTCAATTGTGTTTCAGTATTATTCAAAGTTTGGGTTGATAAGCCTAAATTATTACGTAATTTATCTGAAGCTTGCTGCATCGTATTTGTTGGCAAAATTTGGTAAGAACTTCCATTAATCCAAGCACTACGTCCTTGAAGTTGATTGAAGTCCATAGTTTTACCACTACTATGATATTTCAAAATAATTTGATCTATCTGACTAGTGGTCAAATCAGTGCTGATATCACTACCCAAATCCTTGATTAAATTAGGCAATTTAGTTAGATATTTAGGTTGTTCAAGCTTCTTTACTACCGCTTTTAAAATCTGTTGCTGACGAATTTGACGACCGTAATCCCCGCGAGGATCTTGATAACGCATTCTAGCATAAGTCAAAGCTTGCTTACCATTTAGATGATGCGTACCCTTAGGAATCGTAATTCCATCAAAGGAAACTTTCAGATCACTTGTCACTGTCACGCCACCAACGAAATCAACTGTCTTTTCCAAAGCTTCCATATTGATAGCCACGTGATAGTCAACGGGAACTCCTAACATGCTACCTACAGTACTTTTGGCCATTTTTGATAGGCCAATATTATATGCGGCATTGATTTTTTGAACGTTTTTTTCTTTGTCACCGACCATTTCAGCTAAAGCATCTCGTGGAATGGAATAAGCAACTGTTTTTTCAGTCTTAGGATTTAAGGTCAACAACATCATAGTATCTGAATTACCACGGTCAACACGGCCATCAGTCCCCGTATCTGCTCCCAAAAGCAAAATAGAAAATGGTTTACCGTTATTTATTTTACTAGATACGCTTTTCTTATTAGTATTCAAAGAGTTGAGTGATTGTTGCGTATGGTATATGAATACTCCCCCTGCACCTAATGCTGCTAATAGAAGTACACCTATAATTATTGAAACTATTTTTAATTTTTTCATTTTTATATCCTATATTTTTTATGATTCCTATTATAAGAGCAAATAATACTTATTATCAAATTTTAGCAACATTTTCCAAAAATATCGCTTTCATAAATTGAACCAAAATGATAATCTCAAACTATAAAAATGTTTTAGGGGGGATTAAAATGTCAGAATTAGCTGATGCTTTAATCGTAATTGATATGCAAAAGGCTCTACAATACAGTTATAACTTCGATGGATTGATTCACAGTATCAACGATCGAATCTCTCTATATCGTCAGGTCAACTTACCTATTATTTTTATTCAACACAATGATCAAGATGTTGTCCGGGGCAGTGAATTATGGCAACTATCAGGTAAATTAGACAAACAAAAAGAAGACATTGTGGTCGAAAAATTTCATCCTAATGCCTTCTATCAAACTAATTTAAATAAAGTTTTGATGAATCACAATATCCATACGATCGAACTCTGCGGAGCTCAAACTGAATATTGTTGCAACACCACAATTGTCATGGCTCACGGTCTTGGCTACAAAATTCTAATGGGACACGACATGACGACTACTTTTGACAATGACTACATGATTGCCGAAGATACGATTTCTTTCTTTGAAAATATTTGGAATCAACGTTTCGTGACTTTCCAATAAAAAATAAAAAAGCCGATTATTTCGGCTCTTCTATTATGCGTAGGTTACGCCACTATGAACTAATTCGTATCCGTTCAAATTCAAATCACCCAATACTCGATTGATGGTTTTATCTGGGAAATTACCATTCATCTTATATGCTAAATAGTATTTGGAAGAATCATCTGATGCAATCCAACGCCCTAACTGTGCCAATTCGGGATAAATTTTTGGATCAAAATCAACCGACCTGCCAAAGTCGATGGTGATGATTTCTCCTTCAAACCAACTGATATATTTCAACGTTCTGGGTAAAGTAGCCATGTGTAATCATCCCTTCTGAAGAATTTTGTGACAGTTTTCACAGATAAATATAACACCTTTTGAAGGCAAAAAAATATCCGATACCAAAAAAGTATCGGATATTGTAATTTTTACATATACTTCTCTAAGGCCATGCGGAATTTTTCTTCTGGCTGATAACCAACCATACGTCCTACAACGTTACCATCTTTCTTGATGATAAATGTTGGGATACCTTGAATTCCGAAATTGTTAGGTGTATCAGGATTATGATCAACGTTCATAGAAGTAAACTTGATCTTATCGCCTAATTCATCTTTAGAAGATAACTTCTCCAAAATTGGGTTCATCATCTTACATGGAGGACACCAGTCAGCGTTAAAATCTGTAATAACTAGTCCCTTACTTGTCTCATCGTTGAATGTCTTATCTGATAATTCAGTGATATTTGCCATCATTCAATCTCCTTCTCATATATCTTATGTAATCAATATACCCCCTAGGGTAAAATCACGCAACTATTTTGTTTTATCAATAATTCCCACATAGAAATAGCAATTATTTGCGACCCGTTACCCTTATGGGTATAATTGATTCAATAAACCAATTTGGGAGGAAATTATGTCTCAAACACCCGAAGAAATTGCCAGCAAAAAAATAACTAGTCGTTTAAAACGTTCACGTGGTCAACTCGATGCCGTATTAAGAATGATGGACGACGATAAACCCTGTGATCAAGTTTTAATGCAGTTGTCCGCTGTTAAATCCAGTGTTGATAAAGCAATGAAGCTAGTTATTGCCCAAAATATTCGTAAGAATTCTAATTGCACCGATGAAAAACAACTTGAAGAATTGCAAAAGTCGTTGGATTTGATGCTGAAAACTAAATAATCTCATTAGAATGTCGATTTATCCACATTCTAATGAGATTTTTTATTGCAATATTTTATATTTATTAAAGCATTAAACCAACTGAATAGTGAATTGCCATGGTAACTAATCCGACAATCACATTTCTAATAATAGCAGTTTTAACTAGGCCATCACCTAATTTAGCACTCAAGAATCCTGTCAAAGCAACTGACAAAGTAACGGCTAAAATTGTTCCTGGCCATTTAATAGCATTTGGTAACAGAGTCATCGCTACTAATGGGAAAATCCCACCGGATGCAGCGGAAACTAGTGATGAAAAGGCAGCGTCCCAAGGATTCATGTAATGTCCAAGTTGTAAGTCGTACTTAACACGGACAACTGTTCCTAAAGCATCTTGTTCCATTAATTCTTTAGCAATCTTATCAGCGGTAGCTTGCTTTACACCACGATCGACATAAAAATTAGCTACAACATTCAATTCATCTTGATAATTAGTTTTGATTAGTTCACGTTCTTTTTCAATTGCAGCTCTTTCGGTATCTTTTTGGGAGCTAACTGAAGCGTATTCTCCAGAAGCCATTGAAAAAGCACATGCGAGCAAATCTGATAATCCAGCAATAAAAATTGTGAAGGTGTTAGTTGTTGCTACGGCAACTGAGAACAAAACACCAACAACGGTTAAAATACCATCATTTGAACCTAAAACTCCAGCACGAAGAGTATTTGAACGTTCGGCCATTGTTTTCTTTTGTTTTTTTGGTTTAGACATTGTCATTGATTTCAACGTTTCTCACTCCTTAATGTGCAAATAAAGATCCAATTAAATAAGTTACTAACATCGTCAATAATCCAGAAACGATATTTCTCAAAACGGCTTTACCACGGTTGGCACCACCTAAAGCTGCAGCTGTATAACCAGTAATTGCCAGAGCAATCATAACTGCAATAACAGTTGCGACCATCTTAATACTTTGAGGAAACATTGTAATGGAAACTAGTGGCAAAATTGAACCAGTTGGGAAAGAAATCATTGAGGCCATCGCTGCCGCAATTGCACTAGTCTTTTCTTTTGGATTAAAACCGTATTTTTCACGAACGGCTACTTCCAGTGGATCATCACTCATCATTTCTTTAGTAGCTTGAGTGGCTAACTCATTAGAAATTCCAGTTGCTTGATACTTATTACGAATAAAATCAAATTCATCATCGTAATGTCCATCTAAGGCCGCTGATTCTTTTTCTACCGCTCTTTTTTCAGAATCACTTTGGGTACTAACTGATACCCACTCACCCATCGCCATTGAAACGGTTCCGGCTAACATTCCGGCAATACCTGATAGAAAAATAGCATGATTATTACTTTGAGCACTAGCAACACCGATAACAATACCGGCAATTGAAATAATTCCATCATTGGCACCCATAACACTGGCACGCATGACATTTATTTTTTCAGCTAAACTTTGTTTTTTCTTTGCTTTAGGCATGATGCTCACTCCTTAATTTTTTGTTACATTGGAATGGTTCTCATCTGTTAACGACTACATAATAACGCAGACCCTTTTAAAAGTAAACGAAATACCTTTCTAAAACGTTTTCAAGGTTTTTAGAAGTTTTCTTTGGTATTCTCTCTAATTTCGTCATATAATTACATTGAAATGATTCTAAGGTAGAAAGGAAGATTGCTCATGGCTAGTAATGCTGTAATGGAAGAAACACTACAAGTCCTAAAAGATCATAAGCTCAGAGTTACTCCACAGCGGCACATTATTTTGGCATACTTAGTTAGTCATCATAATCATCCTACCGTTGAAACGATTCGCGATGGACTCAGTAAAGATTTACCTAATATTGGGGCATCTACGATTTATAATACGCTGAACACTTTTGTTGACCACCATTTAGTCGTCGAATTACAAAACGGAGATGGCAGTACCCACTATGATTACTTCGGTACACCCCACTATCACGCTATTTGTACAAATTGTGGACGGATTGTAGACGTTACGTATCCTGGATTTAGCGATACCGAAAAGAACCTTGAAGAAAAAACTGCCGAGATTTCCGGTTATATGATTTCTGGTAATCATATGGAAGTTTATGGTTTATGCCCTGAATGTCAGATAAAGTTAGGAATTAAGAAAAATGACTAAGAGTATTTATTTTTTGTGTAGTGGCAACGCTTGTCGTAGTCAAATTGCTGAAGGATACGCTAAACAATATTTACCCAATTGGGACGTCCAAAGTGCCGGTGTGAGAGTCGATGGGTTGAATCCTTGGGCTGTCAAAACTATGGCTGAAGATGGGGTTGATATTTCACAACAATATTCCAAATTGATTGATCAAGATTTTCTTGACCAAGCTACTGTTGTCGTAACCCTTTGTGGTGAAGCTCGTGATAAATGTATCATCCCTCAAAGCACTCGCTGGTTGCATTGGCCTATCAATGATCCCGCTCTGGCAACCGGTAATGATGAAGAAATTGCAGCCGCTTTTAGAGATTCACGAGAAGATATCAAACAACGAATTATTCAATTAGCTGCATACGTAAAAAAGCAATCTAAGTAATATCAAAAAGCCCTGCTAGGCAATCTAGCAGGGCTTTATTTTTGTACAAATATTAATGATTTAATTTCCAATTTTTATAAGTCAAACCACAGAAGTAGGCTAAAACTTCAAAACTAGAAATGAAGAAAGTAACTGGCCAGTTGGTAATAAAGGCTAAATACAAACCTAACCAAACACCAGCTAACGATAATCCAACTGAAACCATCAACAACTTAGGAATCGTATGAACTAAATACTTAGCTGTGGCACCAGGCAACGTCAACAACACGAAGACTAACAGCGATCCAACGATTTGAGCACCAATACTAACACTCAAAGCTAAGGTCACTAAGAAAGCAATCGACAATAAACGAGTCTTCAAACCGGCTGCACGAGCACCGATATGGTCGAAGGAATCAAATGATAACGGCTTGTAAAAAATTATGAAAATAGCAATTACTACCACTGCCAAAATCACTAATTGTTGAACTTCTTTGGCGCTGATACCAACAATGCTACCAAATAAGATATTCGTCGCATAACTACTTGATTCTGAAGACAGTGATAAGAAAAGAATTCCTAAACCAATGAATAACGAAGAAATAGCACTAATCGAAGCTTCTCTTCTCGAGCTTTCTGAACTTAAACTACCAACTGCTATTGAACTAATAATCGTGAAAAGAATCATCCCAGCTAAGGGAGAAATTCCAATCAGAATTCCAAATGATGCCCCAGCAAAACCGATTTCTGACAAAGTATGTGAGAGAAAGGACATGTTTCTAGAAACAACGAAAACACCAACGATACCAGCCGTAATAGCTATGAAAGTACTAGCAATAAAGGCTTGGCGCATAAATTCATATTCAAACATCTTAACCCTCCATCTCAAACATTTTTTCTGAAATACGGCTGATAGGAATTTCTTTCAAAGTTTTATCCTGGAAGAAAAGTGCTTTAGTCGTATATTTTTTTGTCAATTCATAGTCGTGTGTAATGAAAATAACCGTCAGTTGATACTTCTTATTTAATTCGGCAACTAAATCCATCAACTGCATTTTTACTTCAACATCCAAACTAGCAGTCGATTCATCAAGAATTAGAATTTTAGGATTATTCAGCAATGCTTGTGCCAAATAAGCTTTTTGCTTTTCACCACCAGAGGCTAATCCTAGAGGACGATCCTTCAAATCAGTCAATCCAGTTTTCTCCAAAATCTCTTGAATCAGTCGATCATTTTCACGACGTTTTGTTGAACTGAGCGTGAATTTCAAATTGAGTCGTATGAAGGCTTCAATACTTAATGGATAATCGTTATCGATATTTCGAAATTGTGGAACATAACCGATTGTTTGCTTATGATCGAATTTTAATTCACCACTAGTTTTTGGTTCTAACCCCATTAGTATTTTGACCAAAGTGGTTTTCCCAGATCCATTAGGTCCAATTAGGCTTAAAAAGTCGCCCTGATTTATTTTAAAATTAACATCTTGAAAAACTAATTGATTTCCAAAACGCTTAGTTAAATTTTTCGCTTCAATCAAAATTATTTTTCACCTTGTAAAATTTTATTCATTGCTTGATATTGTGACAACATCCACTCAGTGTAAGTCTTATCTTTTGGCAATGTTTCCGTAACTTTGAGAACTGGAATATCATTTTTCTTTGCTAAATCAACCAAATTATTAACAAGCTTGCTGTCTGTTTGAGTATTTAAAACAAAGAAGGCAATCTTTTTAGCTTTGATATTATCCTGCATTGTTTTAATAGTTTGAGGAGTTGGATCAGTCCCATTTTCAACGGCCTTTTCAAATTCTTTATTACCTACCTTGAAGCCAGTTGCTTTAATTGAGTAATCAAAAACTGGTTCACTGACATAAACTTCTTTATTAGTTACCTTTTGCGAAGCTGTCTTGAGTTTTGCTAACTCATTTTTCACAGGTTTCAATGAGGCTATGTATTTTTTAGCGTTTTGTTGAAAATACTTTTTATTCTTGGGTTGTTGCTTAGATAATTCATTGGCCAAATATTGCGCATATTTTGGCATCGTTTGCGGATTGTACCAAATATGAGGGTTATCACCGGTCTTTTTGTTCATGATATCCTCACCGATTTTGATATAAGTTCCGTCTTGCTTGTCCAATTTATTCATCCATGAATCGTATCCCAAACCATTAGCAACCGTAACATTGGCCTTACTAACAATTTGAGCGGTTTTAGTCGTTGGTTCAAAATCATGGGGATCAACGGCGGGATTACTAATAATTGAAGTAACACTTCCCTTGTTACCAACAATCTTCTTAGCTACTTCACCATAAAAATCAGTCGTTGTGACAATGTTTAGTTTGTCTGAGGAAGTACTAGTTTTTTTATTCGTACATCCTGATAAAACTACGATAAAAATTAACCCTAAAATAATTCCAATAAATTTTTTCTTTTTAAAAAACATGAAAAATTCTCCTTAAACAATAAAAGTTACTATTTAACCCTAAACTAATGTCCTTAAAAAGTAAATGATAAATTTTACTATTTAACATTTTTTCATATTGATTACTGTTATATTCCGTCCTCCATAGCAAAGAAAATTTGGCTGGAACGTAGTGGGCACGATTTTCTTTGCTATTCCGGACTAGATAGTGGCTTCTTTTTTCAATAGAATTTAAAAACATCTATTAGACAATAGCCAGTCGCACTATTATCCAGTAGATGTTTTTATTCAGCCTTTAATTTTTTTGTACAGTCAGCACAAAGTCCATACACTTCCAAAGCGTGTCCTTCGACTGTATAGCCTGGCAATTGATTGGTAAAAAATTCAATTGGACAAGCCTTTAATTCAGTAACTTTACCGCAGTTCTTGCAGACAAAATGATGATGATGACGATGTTCAAAATCACATTGATACTTCACCAAAGTCTTATCTTTTTCTTGAGATTCAACCAAGCCAATTTCTTCAAATTCTTTTAAATTACGATAAATCGTATTATTACTTACTCCCGGGTACAAAGAACGCATGTAATCAGCAATATCATTGATTGATACGTATTGAACGGTAAATTTACTGAGAAATTCTAATAGATCTTTGCGCTGTTTGGTTACTTTATAATGGTTCTTTTTCAAAACCTCAATTGCTTTTTCCACTTATCTCACCTTTTCTAACTAATCCATTGTAGTGTAACATAATTAGTAATTATTACGCATTAGAAAGTTTTAGTTAGTATTAAGGTAAAATTGCTACTATAATTATAGAAAATATTGTTTGGGAGATTTTATTAATGAAAAATACAATTTTAATTGTCGAAGATGAACGCAGTCTTTCCAGTTATGTTAGTAAAGAGCTCCAATTTGAGGATTTTGATGTCATCATAGCCAATGATGGAATTGAAGCTTTGGACCTTTATGAAAAACATCAAAATGATTTGTTGTTGATTTTGTTGGATTGGATGTTGCCCAAATTAGACGGTATGGAAGTTTTGCGTCGAATTAGAAAACACGATCAAGTCCCTGTAATCGTCATGACAGCTAGAGATTACGTTGGGGATAAAGTTGCAGGATTAGACAATGGCGCTGACGACTACATCACTAAGCCCTTTGAAATTGAGGAATTATTAGCTCGAGTCCGAGTCATTAAACGGCGTGCGCAAAACATGTCTGAGCCCGATCAAACTTATCAAATTGCTGATTTAACTTTAAACACTAAATCACACCAAGTTACTCGTAATAACGAAAATGTGCAATTAACTCGTCGCGAATATGATTTATTGTTGTTCTTCCTACAAAATATCGGCAAAGTCTTTACCCGTGATGAATTGCTCGACAACGTTTGGGGCGAAGATTTTCTCGGTCAACAAAACGTTGTCGATGTCTATGTAGGCTATTTACGAAGCAAAGTTGACGGCAAAAATGACAAACCGTTGATTCAAACAATTCGTGGTGTTGGCTATTCTCTTGAGGATGTTAATAAATGACAGAAAAAAAGTCCCTGACTTATCAAGAACTGATTAACAATGCAATTCGTAAATTAGTTATTATCATCACGTTAGCAATCAGTGCTTTAATTTTGGCAGTGGTTGGTGTGCAACAATATTCGCAAACCGTCCATGAAGCACGCGGACAAATGATGAGTTTGTATTTTTCCAATATTGATGACGTTCCCGGTTTTATTCAATGGAGCAATCAAAATAATCGCCACACAAAACAAAATACGGTTATTCGAGTCAAGACAAAGAAATCATCTATCACGGCAGCTTCTGATCGAGCTGGTCAACAAATTATGACGACTTCAGCTTCTAAGAAATTCATCAATCAGCATAAATTCAGTATTTTTCCTGGACAACACATTGTTTTCGTTCAAAATTTTGGTTTCTTCTTGTTCTATCAAAAAAAGGATGATGATACGACCTATCAACTGTGGACCAGCCTATCCCGCTTAATCAACAGCTTAATCTTGTTATTGATTTTAATTAGTATCATCGTTTTCGTTACCTTAGGATTTGGAACTTGGTGGGCCCAACGTTTAGCGGAAAAGCTCAGTGCGCCAACTATTGATCTGGTTAATGAAACACGCAGTACAACTAAAGATCCTGATTTTGATCAACCTAAACTGACAGTTCCAACCAGTCCTCAAGAAATCAAGGAATTGGGTGACGCCTTTAACGAATTACTTGATACTCAAAACAAACGGCTACAACGAGAAAGGGATTTTGTTTCTAATGCATCGCACGAATTGAGAACCCCTATTGCAGCTGTGCGTGGCAATTTGAATTTAATCAAACGCCATGGTGACAAGCATCCCGAAGTGATTCCCGAATCCCTAGGTTATATCGATGAAGAATCCTTAAGAATGCAACACTTGATTGAAAACCTACTCCACCTATCCCGAGCCGATCGAGCAGAATTAGTTCTGGAAAAGATTAATTTATCAGAAATCACTAACGGCATTGGCCAACAATATAAGAAGACAATCGCTCAAGAACTAAACTTAGATATTCAATCTGACATACATATTTTGGGTAATGTCGATGCTTTAAAACAAGTTATGGTAGCTTTATTAGATAATGCTAATAAATACTCACCAGATAACACTCCAATCAGATTGTCACTTAAACAAAATGGCTCAAAAGTAGATTTATCAGTGGCTGACCAGGGTATTGGTATTCCTGATGACCAAAAGCAACTCATTTTCCAAAGATTTTACCGAGTCGACACTTCTCATTCGACCGAAATCAAAGGTAGTGGTTTAGGATTATCAATTGTTTCACAATTAGTTAAGTTGAATAACGGCTTAATTAAGGTTCTTGATAATCAACCACATGGTTCTATTTTTAAAATTGAGTTTGATGCGGATAAATAAATATATAAATGTAGATTCAAAAACGGCACCTATCCAGATTGGATAGATGCTTTTTATTTATCTAAAATCAAAAATAAAGTCACTATTTAGTCCGGAATAGCAAAGAAAATTGGCTCAGTAGTGAAATTATTCTTAGCAACTTGTTGCTTAGAATAAGGCCGAGCTTGAAGCCTTTGCCCGAACTTGGTCTTAGCAAAGCCTCCAAGTCGCGCCCACTACGTTCCAGCCAAATTTTCTTTGCTATGGAGGACGGAAGACTTTCTAAGAAATTCTTATTAAACCCTTACCAAACCTAAGTAGTTACCTCATCGCAATGATTGTAAACTATGTTTATTCAATCGAAAGGACATGGTGACTTACTTATGTCAGAACTTACTGAAAGATTACAACAACAATTAATTGCTGGCGCTACTCGTCCTTTAATGCAAGATGCAAATCAGCATTGGTACACCGGCAGTGAACTTAACTTAGAAAAAAACGTATGGAAAAATTATTGGAAAAATAAAGGTATCGGTCACAACGATATCGTTTTAGTTAGCTTAACAAATTCAGTTACTTATTCTTTGGTCATTCAAAGCCTTTGGGAAATTGGTAGTATCGTACAAACCCTGAATCCCGCTGCTACTGAAATTCAAATCAGTGAACTTGAAGATCAATATCATTATTCAGCTATTATTTTTGATTCAGATGTTAAAGAATTAAAATTTTTAAATGATATTTTTACTAACCAACCTCGTTTGACAACTTTGCACGAATCAGAAGTACAAATCTTCGTTCGTAACAAGCATATCGCTCATGTAGCAGAAACACCGGAAGATGACCAAATTGCTTTGATCATGCATACATCTGGTACTACGGGTAAACCTAAACGAGTTGGTTTAACTCACAAACAACTTTTGGCCGGAGCCTTTAATGTCATCGATAGTGAAGAACTAACGGATCAAGATAGCACTTTTATCTTAATGCCAATGTTTCATATCAATGCCATGGTTATTTCTAATCTGGCTACTCGTCTATCTCACGGACAATTATTATTCCGTCCCAAATTTAGTGCTCATCTTTTCTGGAAGGAAGTTAGTAGTGAAAAGGTAACTTGGGTGTCATTAACACCAGCTATCATCGCCATCTTATTGCAACGTGATGAACAACCAGCTCACACTAACTTGCGATTTCTCCGGACTGCTTCAGCCCCTCTCCTCCCAAGCATCCACGCACAATTTAAACAACGCTTCGATATTCCATTAATTGAAAGTTATGGTATGACTGAAGCCGCTAGTCAAATTGCCCAAAATCCACTCGAAAAACCAGTTCAAAAAACAGTCGGCAAAGTAGTTGGTACAGAAATTAAAATTTTTGATAACAACTATCACGAAGTTGGAAAAAATAAAATCGGACAAATTGCTTTAAAGGGTGACAGCGTCATTACTCATTATTTGGACCCTCAACCTGAAGCCTTTCACGATGGCTGGTTGCCGACGGGTGATCTTGGTTCACTAGACGAGAATGATTACTTGCACATTGCTGGTCGTAGCAAAGAAATGATCATTCGCGGTGGTGAAAATGTTAATCCACTAGCCGTCGAAGATTGCTTGCACAACTTGAAATTTATCCGTGAAGTAGCCGTCGTTGGTACTCCCGATTTAATTTATGGTGAAACTGTCACCGCCGTTATTGTTCCTAAAAAACTCAGTCATGATCATCGCCACCAATTAGCGTTGTTGAACGAATTAGCAAATGAGCAATTATTACCTGTTGAACGTCCTACAAAATACATTTTTAGTACTGAATTGCCTAAAAATGCGACGGGAAAAATTCAACGTACACTTCTAGCTCAAGAAGTGGTTCAACAACAAAAGGAGGCCTAACTGATGCAAAAACCTGTGACTTTAACGACGACACGTAAAAAAATCAATCTGCCAGTCGATAAAATTTTGCCTTTCTTAATTCCTATTATTGTAATTTTGTTTTGGCAAGTTAGTAGCACGCTAGGTTGGTTATCAACTTCAGTTTTACCCTCACCTCTAGCTGTTCTTCAAGATGGTATCAAACTAACACAATCTGGAGAATTACCTAAAAATCTCAGTATCAGTCTTTACCGAGCTACCGTTGGACTTTTAATTGGTGGTGGCGTTGGTTTTATTCTTGGTTTTATCAATGGTATGTCCAACACTTGTCGCTTATTATTTGATTCATCGATTCAAATGTTTCGTAACATTCCCCATTTGGCTTTGATTCCCCTAATCATTCTTTGGTTAGGTATTAACGAATCAGCTAAGATTTCACTAGTTGCGATTGGAACAATGTTTCCTGTCTACATCAACACTTTCCATGGAATCCGCTCAGTCGATCCAGATTTGATTGAAATGGGTGAATCATACGAACTTTCAAAACGACAAATGTTTTTCAAAATTATTTTTCCAGCCGCTTTACCACAAATTCTCGTTGGTATTCGTTACGCCCTAGGTGTAATGTGGACTACTTTGATTGTTGCTGAAACTATCTCAGCCAGTTCAGGTATTGGATATATGGCAAATAATGCGGAAGATTTCGTCGATATGGAAACTGTTATCTTATGTATCGTCGTCTATGCCGTACTTGGTAAAATTTCTGATTTGGTTGCCAAAAGTTTTGAAAGTCTCTTATTAGATTGGCAAAATACTGGAAGGAGCAATGCTTAATGAATAATTCAATGATTACAATTAAAAACGTAAATAAAACTTATAATAATTTAACTGCTTTACACGATGTAAATTTAGATATCAATCAAGGTGAATTTATCGCCTTAGTTGGTATGAGTGGTGGTGGTAAGAGTACTCTGTTACGCCTCATCGCTGGCTTGGAAAAACCTACTAGTGGTTCAGTTCAAATCAATTCAACTGATACGAAATCTTTAATCCGCGTAATGTTCCAAGAAGATAGATTACTTCCCTGGATGTCCGTTTTAGACAATTTATCCTTTGGTTCAAAAGATAAAAACACTAAAGCGCATGCCAAAGAATTACTCGATTTAGTTGAACTAGGAGACTACGCTGATCACTTTCCTAATCAATTATCTGGTGGTCAAAAACAACGTGTCGCCTTGGCTAGAGCCTTAATGAGCCATCCTAAAATTTTACTGTTGGACGAACCTTTAGGAGCTTTGGATGCTTTGACAAGACGCAAGATGCAAGACTTAATCTTAAATATCTGTCAAAAACAAAATCTAACAACTATCTTAGTTACCCACGATGTCGAAGAAGCTGCTCGAATGGCTGATCGTATCGTTGTTATGAAAGATTCAACTAATTCATATGAAGAAGATTGCCCTAAGAATCGCAACGCTGGTCAAATCGGTATCGTCGCTGATCGAGTTCTTGGTGAAATCTTGGAAGAACCCGAAGTACAACAACAAACTGCTTAATCAAAAAAATCCTGAAATTATCTATCATAAGAATAGATATTTCAGGATTTTTTTAATATCGTATCTAAATTAATGTTAATAATTAGGAACCATGCTAGTATGGTAAGAAATGACTGGAGAAAAAGCTTATGAATATGACTAGTAAGTATTTACAGTTTGAGAACCCTACTGTTCTAAAATTTGATTTCCAAGTTAATGACGATTTTGATTTTGAAAATGACTTCGATTCCGCCGATATTGGCACTTTAGTAGAAATGCCTAGTGAAGAAGAAATCGATTGGAATGATGATATTCCACTTTACTTAACTATTTTTGTCAACCAAGAGAACGACAACGTTCCTTACACGATCACTGCTAGAATCATGACGCTTTTTCAAGTCTCCGAACTTCTCCCTCATAGTGACGCCTTGCAGTTATTGCAGACAGAGGGAGCCTCAATTTTGTTGTCGTATTTAAGACCAATGGTCTCGATGATGACTTCTGCTAGTGGTTTTCCAGCTATGACCTTACCAGTTTTGGACTTTTCTGATAGTGACAACAACTAAAAAATTAAACAGCATCTATTCGGATTTTTTCTAAATAGATGCTGTTTTTTTAATTGCTATAGTCCTGCAGTAAATCCTATCCACATACTAAGTAACGAGTCAGTCACAGTCATAGCCATCACTATAACTCCCCAAAAAACGGCTTTCTTTGTTAAACTACGATTAACATACCTCCACTCAAGATTCATAAGTACTCCTAATTTACCTGCAAAGGCAATAACGAGGATCCAAGCTTTAACAATATCACTGGGCATTTTAAATAAGCTGAGTAAAATCAACAAAACTATTCCTAAACCAATTCCACCAAAAATAATAGTTTCAACATAATTTAACCTTATTTTCCCGTCATTTTTCAATTTGTCCATCAATTCTTCATCCCCCCGAATCAACTCATCTAAGGAAATATCAAACAGATCACTGATTGCCACTACATTATTAAAGCTAGGCAAACTGCCACCATTCTCCCATTTGGAAATCGATTGTCGAGAAATGTGTAGTTTTTCGGCTAGATCATTTTGTGACATGTTGTGACGTATCCGCTGTTGTTGTAGTTGCAAACCAATTTTCATTGAAAAATCCCCCTTTGATTACTTAATATTTTATCCTGACGGAGATAATTTAACTAGAAGTTGACGGTTGCTTTTGCCTAGGAAAGTAAATTTTACCGTTATGTTATCGTTACATCTAATGGCAAAAAAAAGACGACCAACCGGCCGCCTCATTTATTATTTATAATTTCCAGAATCGCTAACTGTAACTTTATTTTCAATCAAACCTTCTTCATAAAACAAGTCAGCAATCTTTTGTTCTTCCTTAACATACGTGCTATTCATCGTACTAATTCCATAAGTTCGGCGTCCTATCATCTTCTTAACGACCGACTTAGAAACTTTCAACGATTTACTCATCATCGTAATCAACTCACTGTGATTGTTGTTAGCCCATTTCATATCTTCTTGTAGATACTTGATCAAATACTTCGAAATTTCAGTATTCTTCTTGGCATAACTTTTCGTTGTTAAAATATAATCACGATTATTAGTAATTCCAACACCGTTTGTCACTAATTTAGCATTTTGTGTCAATTGTGCTTGAGCTGTGTATGGATCCCAAGTTGACCAAGCATCGACCTTACCTTTAGAAAAGGCTACGCTGGCACTGGATTGATCCATGTTGACCCAAGTGATGTCATCAGGACTCATACCGGCTTTCTTCAAAGCTGCTAGTAACATGTATTGAGAACTAGTCCCTTTAGTATAGGCAACTTTCTTACCTTTCAAATCTTTAATTGAAGAAATGCTTGAAGAATTCTTAACTAAGATACCGGAACCTTTAGCCTTCGATGAACTGGCAGCGACGTAAGTCAATTTTGTCCCAGTCGAAAGTGCTGAAACCGGTGGTGTATCTCCAGTTCTGGCATAATCAACACTACCAGCTTTCAAAGCTTGCATTAGAGAATTTCCATCAGAGAACTCTTTAAAAACCACTTTATAGCCTTTCTTCTCCATCTTCTTAGAAAATTCACCACGTTGCTTGGCAATATCGAACGGATCACCTTTTTGATAACCAATCGTCACTGTTTCTAATCCGGAAGTAGCGGCTCCAGCATCCGTCTGTTTAAAGCCATAAATTGCAATCGCTGCCCAAAAGACTAAGACGACACTGATCAATAATTTTTTTAAATTTTTCTTTTTCTTACTCATCCAGCACTCCTAACTAAAGTTGACATCACTTGTTGGCGTAATTTCAAACGAATAACTTTACCCGTGGCATTACGAGGATAATCTTTAACGAAGAAAATTCTCGTTGGTTGCTCATAAGTAGCTAAAGTTGCCTTGGCATGAGCCATGATTTTTTGACGTTCTAATTCTTCATCTTGTTCGCCATTGCTGATAACAACCGCCGTTACTGCTTCTCCATAAAGAGTATCAGGTGTTCCAATAACTGAAACTTCTTTAATAAAATTCAATTGACTCAAGGCATTTTCAACCTGGGCGGGAGCTACTTTTTCGCCACCGTGGTTGATGATGTCTTTTTTGCGTCCTTTAACAAACAAGTAGCCATCTTCATCCAAATATCCTAAATCACCAGTTAAAAACCAACCATCTTTGAACGAATCTGGATGTGGATCTAAGTAATCACTAATAACATGGTCGCCACGGACAACAATTTCACCGATTTGTTTAGGTCGTTTAGTAATTTGTTCATTAACCATAATTCCTAAATCAGTTTCAAATGGCTTCCCAGCTGAACCAACTTTTGGTGCATCAAATGGATTGATCGTACATTGACTAGCAGTTTCGGTCATCCCATATCCTTCCAAAATTCTCGTATGAAAACGTGTTTGAAAGGCAGTCAGTTTATCAAGCGGCAAAGCAAATGACGAACATCTAACGAAACGTAAACGAATATCATCACTGTAGCTTTCATTGGCCTTTTGATTGATCAACAAGATATTAACGATAGTTGGTACGACTGATACCCAAGTAACACCATTCTCTTTAACTTGATTCCAAAACTTAGAAGCACTGAATTTTTCAGCAATTACTAACTTACCACCGGATAATCTAGTTGCCAAAATCACCACTGCTTGAGCATTGATATGAAACATCGGCATAACCAACAAACTAGTATCTTCAGATGTCATCTTGTGGCTTTCAATATCATGTTTGACACCATTCAACAAAATTCTATGCGTCAAACCAACACGTTTGGGCTTACCAGTAGTTCCAGAAGTATTCATAATCAACGCTAAATCATCTTCATCGGGAACTTTAGCATCATGTCCCATTAAACTACGGTCACGAATGATGTGTAATAAAGAATAAGTTTGCAAGTGTAGTGCTGAAACAATTGCCACACGATCATCTAAAGCCGCATCGACTAGTGTTTGACCAACAATAGAAGCCACATAATCGTGTTCTTTTAATTCTTGTTGTAATTCCTTTTCTGGCGTTGTGGCAGCGACTGGATGCATCACTGCTCCAACTTCCCAAAGCGCTTGTGTTATTAAAGGATAAGCTGCAGTGTTGGACAAACAAACTAAAACTACGTCACCGTATCCAATGTGCAAGTCTAAAAATTCTTCACGTAACATCCGAACATCGTCGGCAACTTCAAAGCCTTTATACCAACGATTTAGCTTTTCATCCTTAATTATTTCTTGATTCATATTATTCCTTAACTGTTTGTTTAATTGATTCGTTATTTTTGACATTTTCAACTACTCCTTTAGCTTTTTTTGCACTAAATATGTGTTGTGGGCGTCCAATTAAAATTCCAAATGGTGGTACCTTGTAGCAGAACCAAGAAATTAAGAATGATCCTCCTAACACGAAAGCGTAACCGAATGGCAATAGCAACAACGTTACGATTGAAGGTAAATGAATTACACTCAAGATTCCATAGAGTATTGTTACTGGAATTGTTTGGACTAAATAAATCCCAAAGGAAACTTTTGACATATTTTTAATAATTTTTTCTAACCAATTTGGAAAACCATGATTTCTAGCGTGAGCATATTGACGACCAATCCAGAAAACAAATGCAATCATGAACGTGTCATAAATAAAAATTAATGGTTGGTGAATTGATAAGCTGGCACTCAAACTGAGTTTCAAAATATTAATATTTCCAAAGAATAATGCAACCGTACCAATTGCCAAAGCCAAAGTTGACCAACCAATCATACGGTGATTTTTTTCGATAAAACGATCTACTTGATCATAGTGAATAGCTACGAAAGCTCCAGCGATAAAGTAAAATTGATAAACTAAAATGTTTAATCCATAGGCTCTAAATAAGTACCACCAACCGTCACGGTCAACTCCTGGCAACCAATATTTAATTCCAATTACTAAGAGTAGCTGGAGGACGGCACTGACAGTTAAAACAGCCAAATGATGATTTTTAAACTTCTTAAACATGTAGACCAGTAGTGGAAAAATCAAATACAACTGGAAAGTAACAATAATATAGTACATGTAGAATTTGTTACCATGAATAATTGCATCAAATAAATTCTGGAAGTAATTAGGCCAATTCAGGGCAATTCCAGCTGTAATTGTCGTGAACCACATCATAATGGCATTCCAGCCAATATAAGGAATTCCAACGCTGATATAACGTTTCTTCCAAAACTTCAGCCAATGATGTTCTTTATTGTAATAATTTAGTACCAAAACTAGTCCTGTCATAAACATGAAACCCATTCTGGTAAAGTGAAGTGCCAAGTGAGAAGCCTCTAAGAACAACTCACTCCCCGATCCACTGCCGACATTATTTCTAAAAGCGGTTGTCGTATGATTCAACAACACCCCACCAATGAAAAGCACGCGCATCAGGTCCACTTCATGGAGATATTTCTTTTTTCTAGTTTTTACTTCAGCCAAAAAGTCACCTCTGTTACATTTCTTACCGTTTCTAAAGCATATATAAGTTATAGCATCCCAGTAGTGGCGCGGTCTTGATGATTTGGTAAGGGTAAAATAAGAAAATCTTAGATAGAGGGTGGAGAATGCCGTCCTCCATAGCAAAGAAAATTTGGCTGGAACAATGTGGGCACGACTTGGAGCCTTTGCTAAGCCCAGACCCGGGCAAAGTCTTCAAGCTCGACCTTTCACTAGGCAATAAATTGCCAAGAGAAATTTCACATTTGAGCCAATTTTCTTTGCTATTCCGGACTGGAGAGTGGTTTTATATTTTTATACAGTCAAACAAAAAGCATCTATTCAGATAATGCTAGTCGTTAATCGCCTATATATCTGAATAGATGCTATTTTTGACTTTAAATTATTTGAAACAAACAATAAATGACGTTATCCAGTCGGGAGTGGCAGCTTTGTGGATGCTCAGTACTGAAATTTCACTTAGCAATTTATTGCTTAGTGAAAGGCCAAGCTTGGAGATGATTCCCGGTTCTGGAATTAGCTTCAAGTTGCGCCCAGTACGTTCCAGCGTCCACAAAGCAGAACGGACGACGGCATCATCCCACAACAAAAAAATAGGACTACCTTAACCACAAAAAGTGATCAAAGTAATCCTAATTTAATTTTTTATAAACCTAATTCTTCTTGAGCTTTTTCAATTTGTTCACGAACTTGTTTAAAGCCTGTACCACCATAAGAATTTCTTCTTTCAACGGCAACTTCTGGTTTCAACACATCGTAAACGTCTTCTTCAATCAAAGGTGAAATTTTCTTAAAGTCAGCCATCGAAATATCCTGTAAGTTTTGACCACTTTGAATACCTTTCAAAACTAATTCTCCAACGATTCCGTGTGCTTGTCTAAAAGGAATCCCTTTCGTAGCCAAGTAATCAGCCAATTCAGTCGCGTTTGAAAAGTCGTGCGTAGTAGCTTTGTACATGTTATCTTTTTTAACTTTAACAGTCGAAAGCATCCCGTTGAACACTCTCAAAGCTGGCAGAATAGTTTTGACAGTATCAAAAACGCCTTCTTTATCTTCTTGAAGATCCTTGTTATAAGCCAAAGGTAAAGACTTCATCGTCGAAAGTAGTCCGAACAAATGTCCAAACACTCGACCACTCTTGCCACGGATAAGTTCTGCCATATCAGGATTCTTCTTTTGAGGCATGATAGAACTTCCCGTCGTGTACTTGTCGCTTAATTCCAAATAATTAAATTCGTAACTGACCCACATACTCAACTCTTCACAAAAACGAGATAAATGTAGCATCAAAATTGAAGCGTTACTCAAAAATTCTAAGGCAAAATCACGATCAGACACCGCATCTAGTGAATTACTATAAACTTCTCCAAATCCTAATTCGTCAGCTGTAAATTGACGATCGATTGGGAAAGTTGTTCCGGCTAAAGCTGCAGCACCTAATGGTGAAATATCAGTGTGTTTTTGATTAAATTCAAATCTCTCCACGTCACGTTTCAACATTGAATAATAAGCCATTAAATAGTGACCATAAGAAATTGGTTGAGCGTGTTGCAAGTGAGTATATCCTGGCATGATAGTCTCGACATTTTCACTGGCTAATTTAACTAAAGTCGTTTGGATAGTTTTGATTTCTTCAATAATCTTAGGTAAACGATTCTTGACGTACAAATGAAAATCAGTTGCGACTTGGTCATTTCTTGAACGTCCTGTATGCAATTTACCAGCCACCGATCCAATTCGATCAGTTAAAATACTTTCAATATTCATATGAATATCTTCGTTTTCAACTGAGAAATGGATTTTACCTTGATGTAGGTCCTTTTGAATATCCTCAAGTCCAGCAACTATTTTTGAAACGTCGTCGTGATTCAAAATTCCAGTTTTTTCTAACATTTTGACGTGAGCCAAAGATCCAGTTATATCTTCGTCAGCCATTTGTTGATCAAAGCTGATTGAAGCACCGAATTCATCTACCCAACTGTCGGCTTGTTGTGAAAATCTTCCACCCCAGAGCTTTTCGGTACTCATTGGTTCACCTCAGTATGGTCAGCTTCATTCTTTTGTTGAGCAGCTTTTTCGCTAACTTGAGCGGAAACTTGTGTTGGAAGTCCCCATAGTTTGATGAATCCTTGAGCAGCTTCTTGGTCGAATGAGTCAGCTGAAGTGTAAGTTGCCAAATCTTTGTCATATAGAGAATTTGGTGATTTACGTCCTTGAACCAAAACGTTACCCTTGAACAACTTCAACTTAATAACTCCATTAACGGTCTTTTGACTTTCATGCAAGAAGGCCAACAATGAATCCATCAATGGTGAGAACCATAGCCCGTTATAAATTGTATCGCTCAATTGTTTTTCAATATATGGCTTGAAATGAGCCAAATCACGTTCTAGTGTCAAATCTTCAAGTTCTTTGTGAGCTTTCAACAAAACTGCTGCTGCAGGTGTTTCATAGACTTCACGTGACTTGATACCAACCAAACGATTTTCGATGTGGTCGATTCTGCCGATACCATTTTCGCCAGCAATCACATTTAGTTCTTGAATCATATCTGAGAACTTCATCTTTTCACCATCTAGTGAAACAGGAACACCCTTTTCAAAGGCAATTTCGATACTAGTTGGTTCGTCTGGTGTTTTTTCAATTGGATTAGTGATGTCAAAAGCATCTTCTGGTGCTTCGTTCCAAGGATCTTCCAAAACACCACATTCATTAGCACGACCCCAAATATTGGCATCGATAGAATATGGTGAATCCAAATCAATCGGAATTGGAATATTGTGTTCCTTGGCAAATTCGATTTCTTCTTCACGTGACCAGTGCCAATCACGAACAGGTCCTAACACGGTCATTTCTGGAGCCAAAGCGTGGATGGCAACTTCAAAACGAACTTGATCGTTACCTTTTCCGGTACAGCCATGGGCAATGGCAACTGCATCATTTTCTTTGGCAATTTCTACTAATTTTTTACTAATAAGAGGTCGGGATAAGGCAGAGAGAAGAGGATAAATACCTTCATAGAGGGTATGTCCTTGTAATGCTACTAATGCGTAATCGTCAGCGAATTCATCTAAAGCATCAATGGCAATTGCATCAACTGCACCAGCGTCAATCGCTTTGTTCTTGATAAACTCAAGATCTTTTCCTTCACCAACATTGATACAACATGCAATA
This sequence comes from Companilactobacillus pabuli, assembly GCF_014058425.1. NCBI lineage: Bacteria > Bacillati > Bacillota > Bacilli > Lactobacillales > Lactobacillaceae > Companilactobacillus > Companilactobacillus pabuli. The sequence continues at coordinate 21,731 of NZ_CP049366.1, read as the reverse complement.
ACGTCGTATCCTTTATTTTTCAACCACGGAATGGCTACTGATGTGTCCAATCCACCGGAATATGCTAAAACTACTTTTTTTGTCTCTGTCATAATACTGTCTCCCTTTATTAGAAAAAAATTAATTTATGAAAAAGATAGTAGCACCATATAAATTCTTTTTCAACCTTAAAATTAGAGAAAAATTAGACTATTTAATCTTTTCTAAGAAAAGTAGAGCTCAATAATGCCTATTTGATAAGGTTTTGAAAATCATTTAAAAAAGATAAAAAAATTTTAGATTTTCCTTTTTTTGATGAAATCTTCCATTATAAAAAAACATTACCAGAACACAGTGATATCTGTCATTCCAGTAATGTCTTTAATCCTTATTTCATCAACTTATTCAAAGCAAATCGATAAACTCTAGGCATAGTTGTAGCTGTCAAAACCATCCCGTGATCAATGATTGAATGATAGTAACGACGTTTTGGATGAATATCCGTCGCAGCCTGATAGAACACTTTGGCCAAGTCTTCTGCTGTTGCCTGTGTACCTTTGATTTTAGCGAATAAACTTTCAGTTTTATCCAATAGATTTTCATACGGAGAATCTTCTAGCAAATTCTTACGCGCATTTTCAAAAGCAATCTTGCTCCATTCCGATTTAGTTAAACCAGGTTGAACGATCACTGAACGAATTCCAAATGGCTTTACTTCTTGATCTAGAACATCGCTCCACATATTTAAACTAGCTTTAGTCGTGTAATACCAGCCACCTAAAGCACTGTAAATATTTGCTCCGACTGATGAAATATTAACGATTCGACCAGAATTTTGACGACGCATGACTGGCAATACTAATTGCGTGATACGATCTGCTCCAAACAAATTGACATCAAACTGACGCTTAGCATTTTCCACAGGAACTTCCTCAATTGGTCCAAATTCACCATAGCCAGCATTATTGATCAAAACATCAATTCTGCCTTGTTGTTTAACAACGTGATCAATCAACCCTCGAACTGACAGCTTATCAGTTACATCAAGTTTTTGAGTATGAATTCCCATTTCTGACAAATCGGCCAACCGTTCAACGCGCCGAGCCCCACCGTAAACTTCAAATCCTTGTTGTTTGAAGTAAATGGCCGCTGCCCGTCCCATTCCTGACGAAATTCCAGTAATTACCACCACTTTAGTCATACAAATATCCTCCATAATTTCAGTTAGTTATATTTTAGTATATTTTAACTAGAAATAATTTCATGAAAATATTTTTGGTTGAAATATGCCGTCGTCCGCAAAAGCCCTGTGATTGGCTGGAACGCTGCCGACACGATTTTGAGCTTTTGCATGGCCCCAAAGACGCAAAATCTCAAAACTCGGTCTTTCACTAGGCAATAAATTGCCAAGAGAAATTTGGCGGCTGAGCCATCACAGGGCTTTTGCTCCCGACTAGAGTCCAATTTCTATTTAGATAGAATTAGACACATGCTTTTTTAATAACTACTTCCTTTTTTCGTTTCACTACAAAAAAAGGAAGATACTACTAGAACCACGGCAATATACTGTAATTCTAATAATATCTTCTATTAATTTTCTGAAGTAACTTGTATAAAGATAGAAACCACTATCTAGTCGGGAGTGAGGTCCTGGAAAATGCTCAGCCGTGAAATTCTACTTAGCGATTTATCGCTTAGTAGAAGCCCAATCTTGAAGACTTTGCCCGGTTTTGGTCTTAGCAAAGGCTCCAAGTTGTGGCCACAGCGTTCCAGCAATTTTCCAGGGCCGAACGGACGACGGCATTTTAAATCCGACATCAGTTAACACAACCACTATCTTTCAGTTTTTTCAGGTACAAAATCATCAACTTCGATTTTAGAATTATCCGGAACTTGATACTCTTGACCATTATTAATAAATTCAATACCATCACCCACAACTTCTACTTCCATTTCATCATGCGTGATGGAAACTTTGACAATACTGCCATGCCAACAAATCCGATACTTCAAACTAGACCAAGCCTTAGGAAGATGTGGATCAATCCGTAGTTTACCATTGGAGATTCTCACACCACCGAAGCCTTGAACGGTCATACTCCAAATTCCACCGCAAGATGCCAAATGCATCCCTTGAATAGATTTACCAACATGAACTCCCATATCAGTCTCACAAGTCCATCTGTAGAATTTGTAAGCTTGATCATCTAATCCTAACTCATTAGCAATCATTGAATGTGGTGGCATAGATAAAGAAGATTCGTGAGTCGTCTTTGGCTCATAGTAATTCCAATTAGCCAATTTCACGTCTTTATCAAAATAATCATCGAATAAATTAATCAATAACATCACATCGGCTTGTTTAGTAACTTGTAAATTATTAACTTGATCCAAATTATAATCCTTAAAAATCTCACTAATTTGATCATTTATTTGATACTTAGTTACATCGATTTTTTTCTTAGACAGATACTTATCATCTTGAGGAATTACTCCCTGCTTATTTGGCTGTGGTAAATAAATCTTATTTACGCGTGAAATCCAATCGTTATAAGCTTCAGCCAAATCTAGTTTCTTATCTAAGGTTACGTAAAGATCTGGATGATCTTCCTTCAAAATATTAACGACTTGAATGGCTTTTTGAATACACCAATGAGCTAAATAATTAGTATAAGCATTATTATCCGCATGTTCCTTATACTCATCAGGTCCAATAACATTAGTTATTTCATAACGCTCATGGTCTTGATCATATTCCAGACGACTGACCCAAAATTTGGCCGCATCCAAAATAATCTCGTAACCCATCTTTTTAGCAAAATCTCGATCATTAGTGGCATTCAGATATTCCATTACTGCATAAACGACATCGCCAGTAATGTGTTGTTCAATAAAACCAGACCAAACTTTCATTGGTTCACCAGTCACAATATCAGCGGAACCCCAAAGTGGAGCTGTCTCACCATCACTAGGACAAGCAGCTTCCCAAGGAAATTCAGCTCCACGATAACCATTTCTAATTGCTTTCTTGTGGGCACCTTCTAGTCCCAAATAACGATATTCTAAAAGATTTCTAGCAATCTTAGGCATTGTAAAAATGAAATATGGCAACATGAAAATTTCTGTATCCCAAAATGTATGGCCTTTATAACCTTCACCAGTTAACCCTTTAGCACCAATATTCATATTTGGAGAATGCGGTGTGTTAGCAGCTAATTGATAACGGGCAAAATTAATCGCTACTTGTGGCTCAATATCTTTAGACTTGATTTCGACAAAACTCTTTTTCCATATCTTTTTATCCCAAGCCCGGGCTGATTTTTGTAACAACTCATGGTAATTGGCCCAACTAGATTTCTTCAAACAATTAACTGAAGTCTCTGCCAAATCGTCATCTTTAACGTCTTTATCGATACTTGTAAAGACATTGCTATACTTCACAATCTGAAAAACCTGACCAGCTGCCAAGTCAACATCATAATTTTCAAAAATTTGCCGACGTCCCATCTTGATATAAGGTTTGTCATTTAATAAAACTTCGTTGACGAATAATTTATGCATCGAATTGAAGACAAATTCAATCTTAGATTGTTGTGATTTTTCGGTTAATTGAATGAATTTACCTTCATAAAATCTCTTACTGCCTTCCATAAGATGTTGTGTGCCACTGTTTGACTGTTGACCATCAATTCCAGATTTAATCTTCAAATCAATATTCTTATCAGCACTAACGGTTACTTTCGATGCTAACAAATGGTAATTATCCATCGAAACGAAACGAGTGAATTTAAAATTAATTTGTTTATGATTAATAATCCATGTAAATTCACGTGTCAATTCACCGTTCTTCATATCGAGGTATTTATGATATCCCTTTACTTGACCATCTTTTAAATTCAAAGTTTGTCCATCAACTTGAAAGACCATGTTTAACAAATCTGGTAAGTTAGGCAGCTCTGTTACTTCACTTGGAAAGGCATCGAATGTCCCGGACACGAACATATCACGCTTTTCATTTAATTGTGGTTCTTCCGTTACGCCTCTCATACCGACGTAACCATTACCTTGAAACATAATTGTTTCAATTTTATTGATCATTTTAGAATCGTAATTTTTAGTTCCAACATACCAACTATTATTTTTATTTGTATCTACACAAAATTCCATTTCTCATCATCCAATCATTCAAGATATTTTGTTTAAATACTAGTAATGTCGATAACCTGTTTAAACTTCCCTCATTTGTATTGTAGTCGATTCAACGGTCAAAGTGAAAGCATTCATCTTGCTAAAATGTAAAAAAGCAGCCTTACATCAATGTTGATGTAAAACTGCTTCCGTTCCCATTATATATATCTTTTATAACTTGATATTTATATTTTTATATCAAGTTTTAGACTACCCCATACGAATTTAAGTCTAATTTTTTAGTTTCTTCTGTTATTTGCTTTAAGATTTTTCAAGATCAAATCACTTAACTCTGTTAAGTCAGCACCGTATAAATCTGCTAAGACAAATAACAATTCGCCATCAAGAATTTTATTCTTATCAGTTTCAATAGCACTCAAAACTGAAGTTGATGTTGAAAAATTATAATTCTCTCGTACAGTATCAACTACCTGTTGCAAAGTTAATTCCTTAAAAAATCTTTTAGTACGTAAATATCTTCCAATTGTCATCATATGTCAAATACAACCTATACCTTTCATATATGATATTTTAACCTAAAATATGACTTTTTCAAAAATATTTATTGAAAAATTTGTATTTTTAGTTTAACATAATACTGTTCCTATATTAAGGAAAAAGGCTTGAGTTGGAGATTACACATAACTATGTATAACAATCAATATCTAAAGGCTTTTTTCACTCTTAAAAAAATTAAACAGAGTGATATTGCCAAACTCTTGGAAAAATCTACATCAACTATTCGTCGTAAAAATGATGATTTAGGTTTTACCCAAAAAGAGATTTTACTCATTCATGAGAAATATGACATCCCCATCGAAGCTTTTTTCTATGACAGTTCCGATGAAAAGTATATCAAAAAATTCTTATAGAAACCTTAAAAACAATTTTTCTTAAGAATTTAAAAATAACGTGGGCGAAAACCCGCGTTTTTTTTGTTCTTATTGACTAATATCTTGTTGCAACTGCCCTAAATCGCCATTTTCGGACAATTTTTGATACTGTTGATAAGCTTGATACCAATTCCCATCACTAACTGCTTTTCTCAATGGAGTGTAATCTTCATTAGAAAAAATTTCTGCAGCTGCCTTTTGAGATTGCTCCTTAGATAAAGAAGATGAATCTTCAATCAAAGTAGCAGTTTTATTCTGATCATTAGCGGCAGACATGATCTCAGACATTTTTTTCTTACCTAGAATAGACGCTGCTCGATCAATCTTTTTGTCTCTTTGTGAGTTACCGTTCTTTTTTGATTTAACTTTTTTTACTAGTTCTGATTTAACCACTTTGTCACTTGCCGTGTCATTACCAGTAATATTTCTGATTGCATTATTCAATGGGAAGAAGAAAACGACGCATAAAACTAAGATTACTAATATTGAAACCAACGTGATAATTAATGGTTTTTTATTACTTTTGCGATGACGCATTTTATCACCCATTCCTTTCGTCATGTTAGTATGTCATCAAATATCAATGGTTTGCAATCGATTTGACCAATTAAATATTAATATCTAATATTTGAATATTTTATTATAAATATTGTTGATATAGCAGCTTTTATTATTTATAAATTAATCTACTTAGTATTATTTTAATGTTTGCCCTTGTAAATTAGAAAATTATTAATTATAATCAATTACAACCACTGTTGATGACATTGGTTATCTCCGTTGGGGGTAGCCAATGGAATCCATTATTCAATATCAATTAATCGTTCTCCCATATTACACACAAAAAATGGTTAATTGGTTATATAAACCTCAAAAAGTTGAAGCCACTTGGATAATTCCCGATCCGAGTGGCTTCAACTTTTTATTTGTCATTTAAAAATGTCTTTAGTTTCTCATCATTAAATTGATATCTAAAATTATCCGTCACAACAGCTTGTTTGGCTATTTTTTTCACGGAAGGCAAGGATTCACTAGCACTTGAACCCCCAGTTGTTGTAAAAGGAACAATCTTCTTATTAGTAAAATCATATTGTTCAAATAAATCGTGTCGTACTTTTCCAAATTTGGAATCTTTTCTTTGATCTCAGGATGAATATCATCTTCAAACTCTTTCATTCCAACTTTAGAATACTTAGAATACCCTTCTGGATAAGGATTTTTAGCCTCTAGACGATAAATATCAGCCCCAGTGATTTCTTGGACCTTCTGAGCGGCCTTTTTAGTATTATTAGAAAGTGAAAAATAGATAATTAATTTTGCCATTACACTACCTCGCATCATTTTCCTTTATCTTAATCCCTAAAGCCGACTTTAGCTCAAGCAAATTATGCTTCTTTTCGACTAATACCTAAACTTTCTTCAGAACCTAGCTTTTCATCTTGAGCTAATTTCACTACAAAATCAGCAACACTGACAATCGATACATCCTGACTCTTATTTTCTTCACCGTCAGCAGTAACCTCATAATTCAAATCTTGACCATTATCAAAATTTCCTGGGCGAATTATTGTATAATTCAATCCCGAATCGGCTACCATCTGTGCTGCAGCTTGATAATGCTTCAAAATAGCATCTTCAGTCAAATTGCCTGAGGCACCATCACTGACTGGTACATCGTTGTATAATCCCATTGAACTGGCAAAAAGAATCCGCTTGACACCAAGTTTCTTCATTCCATCAAGGATTCGTTGCGTTGATTGCTCCAAATTACTATCCAAAGCCACGAAAACAACGTCGTTCCCCTTCAAAGCTTCCATTAAAGGTTCGTCGTCAATGACATCCCCTTCAACTGTACGTTCACGCTTTTCATCAATAGACAAAATACTAGTATTGCGAGCCATCAAAGTTAAATAATCATCAGTCTTTTCTAGAAAATACTTGGTGACCTTTTGACCAACTAAGCCAGTTGCACCGATTATTAGAACATTTGTCATTTAATCTACCTCCGAAATTTATTTACACTACTATCGTACCGCTTTGAGTAAAGTTCAACCTAAGTAAACAATTATTTTTCACATTTTCAACTAAATTTATCATTTTCAAAGATTTTTCTAAAATTTTCACAAGTATGCTATTCTTAGTATATAAATTATTTAGGAGATGCTAAAAAGAATGGATATTGAACAAGATCCTGCGTATCAGCAGATGATAAATGGAGAACTTTATTTAGAATCAAAACCTTTATCCGATCTACGCAACGATGTACGTACTAAATTAATGAAATACAATTTAATCGCTGACAGTAACGAGCGCAACGAAAAGATTAAGAGCCTAATGAAATCAGTTGGTGATAGATTTTTCGCTGAACCTACGCTTTATTTCAGTTATGGAGTTAACATCACTATTGGTAATCACTTCTACGCTAACCACGATGTAATGCTCTGTGACGAAGGAAAAATCACTATCGGTAATGATGTTAAGTTTGGCCCCAAAGTTGGTCTCTACACGCCTAAACATCCCATGGACCCAGCTGTTAGAAGAACTGAAGCCGAAAGAGTTGCCCCAATTACCATTGGAAATGACGTTTGGGTCGGAGGTGGCGCTAGCATCTTGCCCGGTGTTACTTTAGGAAACAACGTTATCGTTGGTGCAGGATCAGTTGTTACTCATTCATTCCCCGACAATGTTATTGTTGTCGGCAATCCCGCAAGAATTTTAAGAAAAAACGAACCTCAAAAATAACAAAAGACCTTATGAGAATTTGTGTTCTCACAAGGTCTTTTTTATTTATTCTTACATTTTACGACTGATAGCTATATTGTCACGAGCATCAAGTTGGTCATTGCTGGCTAGACGAAGAATTAGATCAGCCACACTATTGCGTGAAACTGTATCAACTTGAAATGGTTTTCCATTATGATCAATTTGGTAGTTCTTAATATCTGATCCATCGTCTAACCAACTAGGACGAATAATCGTATAATTTAAATCCGAATTTTCAATTCTAGAAATAACTTGTTGATATGGTTCCAAAATTGAACGTTCAGTTAAATTACCAGATGCTCCGGCGTAAATGGGTACCTCATTGCAAATCCCCATCGATGTCAAAAATAGAAACCGATCAACATTTGCTCTGTCCATAGCTTCAATGATCTTTTGGATAAGACGTTCTTCATTACTATCCAATGAAACTAAAACCACATCGATTCCCTTCATTGCAGCATCCAAAACATCTTTATCAATAATGTCTCCTTGATATACACGTTCTCTTTTTTCATCAATCGTCAAAAGATTCGTATAACGTGCCATCAAAGTAATATTATCATCAGTTTTGTTCAAAAAATACTTAGTAGCAAGTTCACCCATGGCACTAGTTGCACCAATAATTAAAATATTTTTCATAGTACTCTACCTCCGATTTTTTTACTTCTCCGTTACAAGTTCATTTTAACCCTTTCCTAAAAAGTTTGTTAAGAAAAACAAATTTACATGTCGTAAAAAAAGAAGCTTATTATCCTCTTTATAAAAAAGAATAACAAGCTTCTCTTAGTTACCACTTAATACAAAATGGCATTCATACTAGAATAACGATTAAAATTTGATGTATAAATAACTCGACAATTAATCTTATTTAATAAAGATTTTATCAGTAATTTATTGTGAGCAATTGAGTATGATTTACCATCATTAAATGAAATTAACGTCTGAACATCACGATTATTAAGAGCAAATTCAATAATTTTCAAATCATTCAACAATTGATTCCCTTTATGAGCTGCGATAATTTTTTGCTTGACCGATTCAATTCTGGCTATTCTTTCAAAAGCATAATATTTAGATATTCTTTCTTTTAATTCTGAATGGGATAAATTAGCCATTGAATCATGAATAATTCCACTCACATATTTTCGATGAGCATATAACTTCAAGAAATTATCCAAAGCCGTCGGCAAACCTGTTATTAAAAATTCGTAGCCATATTTCAAATGAAGATTTTTCAGTTTTCGATCTAAATAACGGTAGTAAATTGACTGTTCTTTTTCCTGTTGTTCAGATTTTGCATTGTGACCATGATAAAAAGTCGCTTTGCCAACAGAACGGAAATTAATTTTAGATTTCACGTCAAAATCATCATAATAATTGGAAAAATGAGTATGTAACCCCTCTAACTTAACTCTTTTTAAACTACTAACATCATAAATTCGGATTCGGTCGCGACTTAAATCAATCAAAAAATTAGCTCGATGAATCTGTTCCTCAGGTAGTAATAAGTCTTGAACCAAGAAAGTACTTCCAACATGTGACTTAGCTGCTACTTGATGTTCCACTTCACAAATTTCTATCGCTTCATTATTGGCAAAAATCAGTAAGGCAGTCTTAGTCTCATTCCATAATTTTCGATCAAGGAGCAATGATTCCAATTGTTCAACAGCTTTAATCCACTCCCGACGTGGATATTGACCTAATTCTTTTTTTACTTCTTTCAAGAGGTTTTTGTATGTAATCAAATTCACTTCTACCTGTTGAGTTTGTTGATAGATTGGCATAATAATACTGATTTTGGGCTCAATATCAGATGAGAGTAATTTCATTAAATTCTTTGATAATTTCATAGCTACACCTTCTCACTAAATTCTTATCGTTATTATTAGTATAATATGATACTAGCATGTTACCTTGTGAACTGTCTAACATTTTCTATAGATTTTTTTATGATGTGATATTATTAATTCAAAAATACTAGGAGGGAAATTATGTCTCAAGGATTACTTTTAGTAAATTTAGGGTCACCAGCTTCTCCTCAAACTAGTGATGTCAAAAAATATCTTCAAGAATTTCTCAGTGATCAAAATGTTATTGAAATGCCTAGAGCCTTATGGCAACCCATTTTGCGAGGTATTATCTTACCATTAAGATCTTGGCGTTCGGCAACATTTTATCAAGATTCTTGGTTAGAAAATGGATCACCATTAATCGTAAATACTAAATTGATTACTGACGGTGTTCAACAATGTTTGCCACAATGGAACGTCCAAATGGCAATGACCTACGGCCAACCGGATATTAAACAAACTTTGCAAAAAATGCAGCAAGACGGTTGTTCAAATATAATTTTGTTGCCACTCTTTCCCCAATATACGCAAAGCAGCACCAAATCAATTATTGATCAGGCCAAAACTGCTAATGTCAATTTAACGATCATTGACCGCTTTTATCAGGAAAGTACATACCAAGAAATTCTAGCTAAAAAAATTCAACAGGCTTGGGATAATGATTCTTATGATGAATTATTCTTCAGCTATCACAGTATTCCTACGGCGATGGTAAAACATGGCGATCCTTATCAAAAAGAATGTCTTGCCACAACTGAAGCTGTTTCAAAGCTACTAAATATTCCTCAAAATCAAATCAAAACGGTCTATCAATCTAAATTTGGTCCCATGCCTTGGTTAAAACCTTACTTAAAAAATGCTTTGATGCAGGCCGTTGAATTAGGAAAAAGAAATATCTTAATTGTCACCCCTTCCTTTGTCGCTGATTGTTTAGAGACTATCGAAGAAGATTACGTACAAAACTATCAAACTTTTAAAGCTAGTGGTGGAAATAAATTTCAATTAGTCTCACCAATGAACGACGATCCTGATTTTTGCCAATTTTTAGCCGATTTAGCACAAAGAAATCTGGTTCAAAATTTATGAAAAAAAGTCTGGATGAAATAAATCAAAGTGTCAAAGTACCTAGTGTTTATGAGACTTCATTCTTACAAAAATTTCTAGCTTATAGTGGCCCAGGAGCTTTGGTTGCCGTTGGATACATGGATCCCGGGAATTGGCTAACTTCTCTTTCCAGTGGTAGTCAATTCAAGTATCAATTATTATCAGTTTTACTTATTTCTATAATTATTGCTATGTTCATGCAGTCATTAGCTATTAAACTCGGTGTTGTGGCTAGACAAGATTTAGCACAAGCCATTGCTCAAAAAGTTCCTAAACCAATTCGTTATTGTTTATGGATTCTCAACGAAATAGCAATGATGGCAACTGATTTAACTGGAGTTATCGGAACTGCAATTGCCTTAAAACTATTGTTTGGTTTACCTTTAATATTTGGCATTCTCTTAACTATTTTGGATGTCTTGATAGTTCTATTGTTTTTACGTTTTGGTATCCGCAGAATCGAGTTTATCGTCTTAGTAGCCATTTTGACGGTCGGAATTATCTTTGGAATCGAAGTCTTTCGAGCTAATCCCGCCTTTGGAAAAATATTTCAAGGTGTTGTTCCTACTAGTGACATTATCCATAATCATGAAAAATTGGTTTTGAGCTTGGGTATCATGGGAGCTACCATCATGCCTCACAATCTTTACTTACATTCTTCTTTAGCTCAAAGTCGCCGTTACGATTACAAAGATCCGCTTCAAGTTAAAGAAGCTTTACGTTTTGCTAACTGGGATTCAAACGTCCACTTGGTAGCAGCCTTTATTATCAATGCTTTATTATTGATTTTAGGTGGAACATTATTCTTCCATACTAATAATCAACTAGCTAGTTTACAGGATGTTTTTAATGGTCTAAAAAATGCTGCTATCGTAGGTAAATTAGCCAGTCCCGTTATGAGTTGGCTTTTTGCCTTTGCTCTTTTAATTACAGGGCTGATTTCTTCTATTACTAGTACTTTATCAGGACAAATCGTGATGGAAGGATTCTTAAATATACGCTTACCACTCTGGCAACGCCGTTTATTGACTAGATTTGTTACTTTAATTCCTATTTTGATCATTGGCTTTTTAGTTAACTTTAATGAGCAAGATTTCGAAAATCTAATCGTCTACGCTCAAATCGCATTAAGTATAGCCTTGCCATTTACGCTCTTTCCAATGATCTTGTTAACGTCAAATTCCAAATTGATGAAAGAACATACTAATAATAAATTAACGACTATTGTTGGCTTGCTTTTAGCTGGTATTATCACTATTTTGAATTTAAGATTAATTTTTTCAATTTTATAATAAAAAAGGTATTTGACCTGTTATAGTCAAATACCTTTTTACTATCCTTGAGTAGGATTGTGGAAATGTGATGGAGCTGTATCTGGAAATTCATTTAATGTCTTCATATCTTCATCGCTGATAGTGAAATCTAATTTCGTATTCGCAACGATATGTTCCTTGTGAACTGCCTTAGGTAAAGGCAAAACGCCATTTTGAATAACGAACTCAATCGCCAATTGAGGAACACTAACATTATATTTATCAGCAATTTTCTTAACATCTGGATTGTTGATCAAACCACCGGTTGCCAAAGGTGAATAAGCTTCGACTAAGATATCGTTATCTTTAGCAAATTCAGTAATCTTAGGTTCAGTAAAGCCAATATAATATTGAATTTGATCGACCATTGGTTTAATCGTAGCCGTCTTCAAAACATTCTCTAAATCATGTACATTGAAGTTGGAAACACCGATTGCTTTGACACGTCCAGAATTATAAATTTCTTCCATAGCACGCCATACTTCAGTATTTTCCTTATCATAATTAGAACCAATCTCGTCCCATGGCCATGGAGCGTGAACCAAATAAAGATCCAAATAATCTAAGTCCAAATTCTTCATTGTAGTTTCAAAGTCAGCCAAAGCACCCTCATAAGTCTTGGTTCCACCTGGTAATTTTGAAGTTACGAATATATCCTCACGTTTAACACCAGATTCTCTAACAGCTTGTCCGACCTCTTTTTCATTTTGGTAAGCTAGGGCTGTATCGATATGTCTATATCCTGTTTTGATAGCATCTTCAACCGCTTGTCTAGCCTCACTTGCTGGAATTTGCCAAGTACCAAATGCTACCTTAGGAATTTTTACACCATTATAAATATCAAAAGTATCTGTTAATTTAGTCATAGAATGCTCCTTCCATGTTTATAAATTATAGTATATTACCTCGAGTAAACTTTAGGTCAAACATTTTAACTTAATTTATAAAAAGGAATAATTGGTTTCATTTCCAGTAATTTAGGATTGATTTCCTTTTGTAACCAAATCACATCTAGCCAACGCCCAAATTTGAAACCAGCTTTTTGAAAGGTTCCTACTTTTTTATAGCCCATTTTTTCATGGAATTTCACGCTACCACTATTTTCTTCAGTTACTGCTGCCAATAAATTAACAACGCCCTGTTTCTTTAAAATAGTTTCTAATCGTTGATAAAGTTCTCTTCCTAAACCATGGCCCTTATAGTTGTGATCAACATAAATACTAGCTTCAACAGTCCATGCATAAGCAGCACGTGTGCCATACAAATGGGCATAAGCGTAACCTAAAATCTTATCATTATCATCTACGGCCACTAAATAAGGAAACTTAGCTGTAATATCTTCGATACGTTGTTGGAAATCTTTTTCAGTTGGAATCTCAGTTTCGAAAGTAATTGTGGTATTAGTAATATATGGTGCATAAATCGCTACTAATTCTTTAGCATCATTAATAGTAGCTTGTCTAAATCTTGTCATCTTTGTACCTTCTCATTTCAAGTTTCTAATAATTTTATATTATAAACTTTTTCCTATCAATTTACTTGAAGACACAAAAAAAGGAATCAACATTAGTTGATTCCTTACGTTGCGTGGCAGCTCCCTATCCTCGCGGGTAGTTTCCCACCAACTACTTTCGGCGCGGAGAAGCTTAACTTCTGTGTTCGGCATGGGAACAGGTGTATCCTTCTCACTATCGCCACCACACTATTTTGCCTCGTACCTTCAAAACTAGATATTAAGTCAATGATTCAAAACACTTCGAACTGCTGTAAACTCTTACTCGATTAAGTCCTCGATCTATTAGTACTGCTCAGCTCCATGTATCGCTACACTTCCACCCGCAGCCTATCTACGTCATATTCTTTAACGGATCTTACTTCCATAAAGGAATGGGAAATCTCATCTCGAGGGGGGCTTCACACTTAGATGCTTTCAGCGTTTATCCCTTCCATACGTAGCTACCCAGCGATGCGCCTGGCGGCACAACTGGTACACCAGAGGTATGTCCATCCCGGTCCTCTCGTACTAAGGACAGCTCCTCTCAAATTTCCTACGCCCGCGACGGATAGGGACCGAACTGTCTCACGACGTTCTGAACCCAGCTCGCGTACCGCTTTAATGGGCGAACAGCCCAACCCTTGGGACCGACTACAGCCCCAGGATGCGATGAGCCGACATCGAGGTGCCAAACCTCCCCGTCGATGTGAACTCTTGGGGGAGATAAGCCTGTTATCCCCAGGGTAGCTTTTATCCGTTGAGCGATGGCCCTTCCATATGGTACCACCGGATCACTAACTCCGACTTTCGTCCCTGCTCGACTTGTCAGTCTCGCAGTCAAGCTCGCTTTTACGTTTACACTCTGCGAATGATTTCCAACCATTCTGAGCGAACCTTTGAGCGCCTCCGTTACATTTTAGGAGGCGACCGCCCCAGTCAAACTGCCCACCAGACACTGTCCCTCATCGCGCTGAGCGATGTAGGTTAGAGCTTTCATATAACAAGGGTAGTATCCCACCAACGCCTCCTTCGAAACTAGCGTTCCGAAATCAACGGCTCCTACCTATCCTGTACATGTCACACAAAAACTCAATATCAAGCTACAGTAAAGCTCCATGGGGTCTTTCCGTCCTGTCGCGGGTAACCCGCATCTTCACGGGTATTATAATTTCACCGAGTCTCTCGTTGAGACAGTGCCCAAATCATTACGCCTTTCGTGCGGGTCGGAACTTACCCGACAAGGAATTTCGCTACCTTAGGACCGTTATAGTTACGGCCGCCGTTTACTGGGGCTTCAATTCTCAGCTTCGCAAAAGCTAACTGATCCTCTTAACCTTCCAGCACCGGGCAGGCGTCAGCCCATATACGTCATCTTACGATTTAGCATAGACCTGTGTTTTTGATAAACAGTTGTTTGGGCCTATTCACTGCGGCTGGCTGTTACACCAGCACCCCTTCTCCCGAAGTTACGGGGTCATTTTGCCGAGTTCCTTAACGAGAGTTCACTCGCTGACCTTAGGATACTCTCCTCGACTACCTGTGTCGGTTTGCGGTACGGGTAGTTTATTTCTAACTAGAAACTTTTCTTGGCAGTGTGAGTTATTGTGCTTCGTTACTAAAATTTCACTCCCCATCACAGCTTGTCCTTAAAGATATAAGCATTTGACTCATATCAAGACTTACTGCTTGGACGCGCATATCCATCAGCGCGCACACATCATCCTCCTGCGTCCTTCCATCGTTCAAACAAAATAAACTAGTACAGGAATATCAACCTGTTATCCATCGATTACACCTCTCGGTCTCATCTTAGGCCCCGACTAACCCTGGGAGGACGAGCCTTCCCCAGGAAACCTTAGTCTTGCGGCCGACCAGATTCTCACTGGTCTTTCGTTACTCATACCGGCATTCTCACTTCTAATCACTCCACTGCTCCTCACGGTACAGCTTCAATGCGATTACAACGCTCTCCTACCACGTGTCTTACGACACATCCACAGTTTCGGTATCATGCTTAGCCCCGGTACATTTTCGGCGCAGAATCACTCGACTAGTGAGCTATTACGCACTCTTTGAATGAATGGCTGCTTCTAAGCCAACATCCTAGTTGTCTATGCGTTTCCACATCCTTTTCCACTTAGCATGAATTTTGGGACCTTAACTGGTGATCTGGGCTGTTTCCCTTTCGACGGTGGATCTTATCACTCATCGTCTGACTCCCGGGTATAGATCAATGGTATTCGGAGTTTATCTGAATTCAGTAACCCAAGACGGGCCCCTAGTCCAAACAGTGCTCTACCTCCACGATCCTAATCCCCGAGGCTAACCCTAAAGCTATTTCGGAGAGAACCAGCTATCTCCAAGTTCGTTTGGAATTTCACCGCTACCCACAACTCATCCCAGCATTTTTCAACATACACGGGTTCGGTCCTCCAATGCGTTTTACCGCATCTTCAACCTGGTCATGGGTAGGTCACTTGGTTTCGGGTCTACATCAACATACTTAGTCGCCCTATTCAGACTCGCTTTCGCTACGGCTCCGACTTTTCATCTTAACCTTGCATGTTAACGTAACTCGCCGGTTCATTCTACAAAAGGCACGCCATCATCCATAAACGGACTTTGACTACTTGTAGGCACACGGTTTCAGGATCTATTTCACTCCCCTTCCGGGGTACTTTTCACCTTTCCCTCACGGTACTGGTTCACTATCGGTCACTAGGGAGTATTTAGCCTTGGGAGATGGTCCTCCCGGATTCCGACGGAGTTTCTCGTGTTCCGCCGTACTCAGGATACTGAATGGAGTGGGTCAGATTTCGTTTACGAGGCTTTCACTCTCTTTGGCCAAGCTTTCCAACTTGTTCAACTATCATTACCTTTTGTTCTCACAACATCAGTCCTACAACCCTATGAAGCAAGCTTCATAGTTTGGGCTATTCCCGTTTCGCTCGCCGCTACTCAGGGAATCGAATTTTCTTTCTCTTCCTGCAACTACTTAGATGTTTCAGTTCATTGCGTGTTCCTCTTGATTGCTATGTATTCACAAACAAGTAAATATCCATTACGATATTTGGGTTCCCCCATTCGGAGATCCCCGGATCAAAGCTTACTTACAGCTCCCCGAGGCGTATCGTCGTTAGTTACGTCCTTCATCGGCTCCTAGTGCCTAGGCATCCACCGTGCGCCCTTTATAACTTAATCTTGACAAAATATGGAAATACATCCATTTTTATCGCGCAGTTTTCGGTGTTTCTTTTAAATCATTAATTCTTAATATCCAGTTTTCAAGGTACGAGTTTGACATCTCTGTCAATGGAGGTTAACGGGATCGAACCGATGACCTCCTGCTTGCAAAGCAGGTGCTCTCCCAGCTGAGCTAAACCCCCATGTTACTATTAAATTTTCTGAGAATGGGCCTAAATGGACTTGAACCATCGACCTCACGCTTATCAGGCGTGCGCTCTAAACCAGCTGAGCTATAGGCCCGAAATGCGCCCGGTAGGCCTCTCAAAACTAAACAAAGTTTTAACGTTGTGTATTTCCGTTGATGCTAAGCATCATATCCTTAGAAAGGAGGTGATCCAGCCGCAGGTTCTCCTACGGCTACCTTGTTACGACTTCACCCTAATCATTTGTCCCACCTTAGGCGGCTAGTTCCCCGAAGGGTTACCCCACCGACTTTGGGTGTTACAAACTCTCATGGTGTGACGGGCGGTGTGTACAAGGCCCGGGAACGTATTCACCGCGGCATGCTGATCCGCGATTACTAGCGATTCCAGCTTCATGCAGGCGAGTTGCAGCCTGCAATCCGAACTGAGATCGGTTTTAAGTGATTTGCTTGCCCTCGCGAGTTCGCAACACGTTGTACCGACCATTGTAGCACGTGTGTAGCCCAGGTCATAAGGGGCATGATGATTTGACGTCGTCCCCACCTTCCTCCGGTTTGTCACCGGCAGTCTCACCAGAGTGCCCAACTGAATGCTGGCAACTGATAATAAGGGTTGCGCTCGTTGCGGGACTTAACCCAACATCTCACGACACGAGCTGACGACAACCATGCACCACCTGTATCCATGTCCCCGAAGGGAAAGACTAATCTCTTAGCTTTTCATGGTATGTCAAGACCTGGTAAGGTTCTTCGCGTTGCTTCGAATTAAACCACATGCTCCACCGCTTGTGCGGGCCCCCGTCAATTCCTTTGAGTTTCAACCTTGCGGTCGTACTCCCCAGGCGGAGTGCTTAATGCGTTAGCTGCAGCACTGAAGGGCGGAAACCCTCCAACACTTAGCACTCATCGTTTACGGCATGGACTACCAGGGTATCTAATCCTGTTTGCTACCCATGCTTTCGAATCTCAGCGTCAGTTACAGACCAGAAAGCCGCCTTCGCCACTGGTGTTCTTCCATATATCTACGCATTCCACCGCTACACATGGAGTTCCACTTTCCTCTTCTGCACTCAAGTTTACCAGTTTTCGAAGCACTTCCTCGGTTGAGCCGAGGGCTTTCACTTCAAACTTAATAAACCGCCTACATTCTCTTTACGCCCAATAAATCCGGACAACGCTTGCCACCTACGTATTACCGCGGCTGCTGGCACGTAGTTAGCCGTGGCTTTCTGGTTGAATACCGTCAGTACGTGAACAGTTACTCTCACGCATGTTCTTCTTCAACAACAGAGTTTTACGATCCGAAAACCTTCTTCACTCACGCGGCATTGCTCCATCAGGCTTTCGCCCATTGTGGAAGATTCCCTACTGCTGCCTCCCGTAGGAGTTTGGGCCGTGTCTCAGTCCCAATGTGGCCGATTACCCTCTCAGGTCGGCTACGTATCATTGCCTTGGTGAGCCATTACCTCACCAACTAGCTAATACGCCGCGGGTCCATCCAAAAGCGATAGCAGAGCCATCTTTCAAGCTACGATCATGTGAAAGTAGTTGTTATGCGGTATTAGCACTTGTTTCCAAATGTTATCCCCCACTTTTGGGCAGGTTACCCACGTGTTACTCACCCGTCCGCCACTCACCAAAATCTGAATCATGAAGCAAGCTTCAATCTTCAGGATGGTTCGTTCGACTTGCATGTATTAGGCATGCCGCCAGCGTTCGTCCTGAGCCAGGATCAAACTCTCATATTAAAAGTTTGTGACTCATAAAAAATTATACTAGCGAATTGACTTCGTTGTAAATCCAACAAATAAATGTTGGCCTACACAATTTAGTGTTAAAACTTTGTTCAGTTTTCAAAGGTCTACCAGCTGATTAAGCGCTTACGCTCATCAGCGACTTAATTATTTTATCAAGCTTACAAGTTAATGTCAAGAACTTTTTAAAATAATTTTTCTAACAAATCATCAAGCAAATGATAATTTGTTAGGTGATGTCTAACAGACAACTTAATTATCTTATCGAAGATGCAAGAGCAAGTCAAGCACTTTTTTAAAATAATTTTTGACGTCTTGGATAAGCTGTAAGGCTTGAATCCGTTGACGCCGTTGCATCTGTCGTGACAACAGGTAATATATTACCGTTAATAATAAGTCGTTGCAAGTACTTTTTATTATTTTTTTCAATTTCTTTTGCAAAATTGACTAATTGAATAGTTTCTTCCTATTAATTACCAAATAAAAAAACTTTTTAAAAAACTACAACATGACTTTATTGACTAATACTATATCACGATTTCAGACAAATGAAACCCCTTTTATACAAAAAGACGGCCACCAGTTTATATACCAGCGACCGTTTTTTAATTAAAAGAAACTCTTACTTACAACAATAGCGAAGATCAATAAAATTACTGATGATGATAGTGCTGCCAATACAGCATTCTTTCCACTACTGATAAAGGCCTTGAAGTTTACGCTCATCCCTAAAGCTGCCATAGCCATCCCTAATACAATATAAGCTAACTTAACTAGAGCATTTAAAATACCAGTTGGCATAGGAATAAAGGTTCCAATCACACTAGCTAATAAGAAGCCAGCCATGAACCAAGGAATCGGTAACTTACCTTTACTACCTTCTACCACGGGTTCTTGTCTTTGATACCAAATACCAATAACCAAAGCAGCAGGTGCTAATAAAAAAACTCGTGATAGCTTAGTAATGATTGCTGCACTCAAACTGACTGAACCACCTGCACCACCTGTAGCAATCGCATGGGCAATTTCATGAAGTGATCCACCAGCCATTACGCCAAACTGTGTTGGTGACATATGTAATAGTGGTTTAATAGCAATTTCAATCAAAGTAAAGACCGTTCCTAAAATTGCGACAATTGCCACAGCTAATACTTCATCATTGTGCTTAGCTTCTTCTTCCTCCTTTGAAACTTTGATTTGTGGCGAGATCCCCATAACTGCAGCTGCCCCACAAATTCCTGTTCCACTAGCGGTCAAAATTGCCAATCTTTTGCTGACACCAAACTTCCGGGCAATGTTATAAGTCAAAAAGATCACTCCACTGACGATAAACATCGCAAATAAAATAGTTTTAACTCCTGCATGAGCTAAGTCAATCAAATTCAATTTGAATCCTAATAAAATAATTCCTAAACGTAAAAATTTATTGGAAATGAAACCAATACCTACTTTAGATTTCTGAACTAGTGGCTGACTAACTTGAAACATCATCCCTAGTATCAAGGAAATAACTAAAGCACCGATAATTGTCAAATATGGCAACCCACCTAATAGAGTTCCCACGATTGAACAAAGAAGTGTTATCCCAAATGCATATAGGAAACTTCTTTCAAAAAATTTTGCATACATACTAATTCCTCCGTGATTAAGATGATAATATAGAATCATCATAAGTAGAAATTAGTATTTATTTGATGTTCATAAGTACAACTTATAAGGAGAACAATCATGCTAGATAGACGCTATCAAACACTCATCACTTTGGCCAAATATCAGTCATTCACTAAAACTGCTCAAAAGCTCTACATCACCCAACCGGCAGTATCCCAACAAATTGCTTCATTGGAAGAAGAATTAGACTTTGCCCTAGTAATTAGAGATCACGGCAAAATTCACCTGACCCCAGCTGGCCAAAAATTAGCACAGTTCGCTACTCAAATTGAATTCGAAGGAACTAAAGTAATCGACAGTCTGCATAATAACGTAGAACATCTGAAAATGGGTTGTACTTTATCTCTCAGTTCCACTATCCTACCCAAGTTTGTTCAACAACTATCTACTAGAACTAATATTGTCACAACAAAAATTAACAATACCCAACATATCTTGCAAAATATTCGTGATGGAAAAGTCGACTTCGGCTTAATCGAAGGTAATTTCAATAAGAAAGAATTCGATGCCTTCCTATTGCAAAAAGAACATTTCATTGGTGTTGGTCATAATAAATATCGGTGTGATTCAATCGAAGACTTATTTAACCAGCCACTATTACTACGAGAAAAGGGTTCTGGTAGTCGAGAAATCTTTGAAAACTGGTTAGCAACCCAAAACTACAATATTAATGATTTTAAAAACACTATCGAAATAGCTAGTCCTTCTGCCATTATCGAATACCTCAAACAAAACGATGGCATTAGTTTTATGTATGAATCTTTAGTAATAGATGAATTAAAATCCGAACAATTAAAAAAACTAGATTTAACAGGATTTCACGTGGAACATCCCATCAATCTAGTTTTTCTCAAAAATTCTTATTTCAAAAACATCTACCAAGAAATTGCTGAATCAGTTTAGTCAGAGATTTCAACACTTTCCATTACGATATCATCGTTAGGTTTGTCATTGTTGTTACGTTTAGCACGGGCAATATCACGAACGACGTCCATACCATCGATAACTTGACCAAATACAGTGTGACGGTGATCCAACCAAGGAGTTCCACCATTCTTATAGGCAGCAATAATTTCTTCTGGATAACCAGCTGAAGCCATTTCCTTGATCATGCGTTTGGGCATATTTTGGTTAGAAACAATGAAGAATTGACTACCATTAGTATTAGGACCAGCGTTAGCCATTGATAAAGCACCATCTAAATTGAAAAGTTGATCAGTGAATTCATCTTCAAAACTATCGCCATAGATGCTTTCGCCACCCATACCAGTTCCAGTTGGGTCTCCTCCTTGAATCATGAAATCAGGAATCACACGATGAAAGATAACACCGT